>JASHSZ010000752.1 GCA_030040815.1 Streptosporangiaceae bacterium | reverse complement strand
GACGAGGTCGCGCACCGGGCCGGTGACCTGCTGCTCAGCTGGCCGGCCGAGATCCGCCCGGCACTGCTGGCCTGGACCCGCAGCGAGGACCGGTGGCTGCGGCGGGCATCGATCATCTGCCAGCTCGGCACGCGCGACCGGACCGATGTCGAGCTCCTGACGATCGCGATCGACTCAGCCATCGGCGACAGCGACTTCTTCCTGGGCAAAGCGATCGGGTGGGCGCTGCGGGACTACGCGCGGACCAACCCGGCCTGGGTACGGTCCTTCGCCGAAACCCGCGAACTGAGCCCGCTGTCACGACGCGAGGCGCTCAAGCACTTGTCCTGAGCATTTACGGGTAGACACGTTAGCCAAACCTCCGCTACGCAGCGTGAGAACCGTCATACCGACCACGCGCGCAGCCATCGGCCAGATCGCCGACTCGGAACGCCCGATGGAACAAGTCGGCCAAGCGGGTGGCCCGCGCAGATCACCAAGTTATGTGCGTTCGTGATCCTCGCTGCCGGAAGCTTCTCGCTGCGGATGGACGGGCGCGCCACGAGGCAACCTCGCAAGTGATCCTCAGCGCGGAGCAGCCGCGACCGCACCTGCGGTCCGCGTTCAGCCTGCCCTGGCGGGCCATCCTGCGAGCGCTGGGCATCAGCGCATTCCCGCGCCTGAAGGCCGGACTCGCGTCACCGCCACCGTCCGCGTTGTTCCCCGCGAGCTGGCTGCTGGCTGTCACATCTGAGCGCGTCGTCTTGTCTTTGTTGGCGAACGACACGCGCGACGCGCCTTGCCGCACTGGAGGAGGTCTCACCATGGCCCGGATATCCCTCGATCCACCCCGCACCCTGCTCTATCGCCTGGTCGAGTGGTACTCCCGGCGGGTTTACGGCGACATGCTGGAACCCGGGAAGGCGATGGCGCACAACCCGGCGGTGCTCAGGGCGGATCTGAAGTTCGAGCGGGCGGTCGCGAAGTTCGACCGGCTTGACCCCGTGCTGAAGGAGCTCGCGGTCATGACGGCCGCGGCCCGTATCGGCTGCTCATGGTGCATGGACTTCGGGTTCTGGGAGGGCCGCAAGCGCGGCATCCCGGTCGGGAAACTGCGCGCGGTTCCCGACTGGCGCCAGCACCGCGACGTGTTCACCAGCCTCGAGCTGGACGTGCTCGACTACGCTGACGCGATGTGCCAGACTCCCCCGGCCGTCACGGACGACATGGCCAGCGGCTTGCTCGGGCAGCTCGGCGAGGCGGCGATGGTGGAGCTCACCTTCATGGTCGGCCTGGAGAACCAGCGGAGCCGGGTCAACGCCGCGCTCGGCCTGCACAGCCAGGGATTCGCCGAGCGCTGCGAGCTGCCCGCGGTAGCGTCACGATCGTGAACGACCCGGCCGCGCCGGACGCGGCGCTGGCGAGCTTCGAGGAGCACAGGCCGCGAATGTTCGGCATCGCCTACCGGATGCTGGGCAGCATCACCGATGCCCAGGACGTGCTGCAAGATGCCTGGCTGGCGTGGAGCGCCCGAGACACCGCCTCAGTGAGCCAGCCCCGCGCCTACCTGACGCGCGTGGTCACCAACCTGTGCCTCAACCGGCTGACGTCCGCGGCGGCCCGGCGCGAATCCTACATCGGGCCCTGGCTGCCTGAGCCACTGGTCACGCCCGAGGACGACGCCACGCATGACGCAGAGCGGGCCGAGGACATCTCCCTGGCCATGCTGGTCGTGCTCGAGACGCTGTCCCCCTTGGAACGGGCGGTCTTCGTGCTGACGGAGGTGTTCGGCTTCTCGCCGCGGGAGATCGCCGGCGTACTCGACCGGAACGAGGCCGCCGTCCGCCAGCTCGCGAGCCGGGCCCGCGCGCATGTCCGGGCGCGGCGGCCGCGGTACGACGCTCCGGCGGCGGTCCGCCGGCGGGTGACCGCCACCTTCCTGTCCGCCTGCCTCGGCGGCGACCTGAACCAGATGATGGAGCTGCTGGCCCCGGACGTCACGGCGTGGACCGACGGCGGCGGCAAGATCCGGGCCGCCCTGCGGCCCTTGCACGGTGCCGACCACGTCGCGCGGTGGATTCTCGGTGTCCTCACCAAGCCGATCCCTGATCTCGACGTGCGGCATGTGCTCGTCAACGGGCAGCCTGGCCTGCTGGTGACATCGGCTGGAGTACCTGACAACGTGGTCGTCGCGGACGTGACCGCCGACGGCCGCATCGACGCGCTCCGGCTCATCCGCAACCCCGACAAGCTGCGGCACGTCGGCTCCGCAACCGCCCACGGCTAAGCGGCCGGGACAGCACCTCGTCATATTCGCCCGGGTCCCGTCACGACCGCGCCGCCTCCATCGCCGGGGACCTTACCCGACGACCGCGGACGTGCCCGCGACGCCGGCACAGCAATCCGTGACCTCCCGTTGGCGCTTTGGGTCGAGCCTTCGCTGGAGACGCCCGGGAAGTGGGGATGTCGCGCTGACTGCTCAGCCTGGTTGCAGGTCAGACCGGTTTGACCTGGCGCGTCCACCGTGTGGCGAAGTAGCTCATATCCAGCCAGGTAGTTCATGACGCAGTCGCTCAAAGCGGTGTGGCAGTGATCATGGATAACGGACGTGATGATCTGTGATCAGCGTGCCTGGTGAGGCCACCTACCCGTCGCTACCAGTACGTCTGACCTCCGACTGGGGGTCGATTCGCTGAGTGAAAATCGGAGTTAGGGCCAACCTGACGCGGCCGCTCGCCAGAATGA
>JASHSZ010000751.1 GCA_030040815.1 Streptosporangiaceae bacterium | reverse complement strand
GCATCATGACTCGCGGCCTCCTGCTTCCTGGCCGCGGCGAGGCCCGGTAACCAGCCCGGTCGGCCCCTCGCCGCGGGTGGTTGTGCCGCGCCGGCCACTTCCCACTCACCCCAGGAGCAGAGCACAGTCATGAGCAATCGATCGCTGCAGCGTCCCTCCGGGATGCCGTGCCACCGGTACCGCCCGTTCCCACCCATCGACCTGCCGGACCGCAGGTGGCCGTCGCGCACCATCACCGCCGCTCCGCGCTGGCTGTCCACCGACCTGCGCGACGGGAACCAGGCGCTGATCGACCCGATGAACTCCGCCCGCAAGCAGGCCATGTTCGACCTGCTGGTGCGCATGGGTTACAAGGAAATCGAGGTCGGCTTTCCGGCCGCCAGTCAGACCGACTTCAACTTCATCCGCGGGCTCATCGAAAGCGGCGCCGTGCCTGACGACGTCCGCATCTCGGTGCTGACCCAGGCCAGGGATGAGCTGATCGAGCGCACGGTGCAGTCCCTGGCCGGCGCCAGGCTGGCCAGCGTGCACCTGTACAACGCGGCCGCTCCGCTGTTCCGCAGCGTGGTGTTCGGCTGGGACGGCGACGGCCGCGAGGAGTGCAAGGCGGTCGCCGTCGACGGCACCTGGTCCGTGCTCAAGTACGCCGACCAGTACCTGGCCGGGACCGACTTCGGCTACGAGTATTCGCCCGAGATCTTCATGGATACCGAGCTCGACTTCGCGCTGGAGATCTGCGAGGCCGTCATGGACGTCTGGCAGCCGGGGTCGGACCGCGAGATCACGCTGAACCTGCCGTGCACCGTCGAGCGTTCCACGCCGAACGTCTACGCCGACCAGATTGAGTGGATGAGCAGGCACCTGTCCCGGCGGGAGCACATCGCGCTGTCCGTGCACACCCACAACGACCGCGGCACTGCCACGGCCGACGCCGAGCTCGCGATGCTGGCCGGCGCCGAGCGCGTGGAGGGCTGCCTGTTCGGCAACGGCGAGCGCTCGGGCAACGTCGACCTGATCACGCTCGGCCTGAACCTGTACAGCCAGGGCATCGATCCCATGATCAACTTCACTGACATCGACGAGATCCGGCGAACGGTGGAGTACTGCAACGGCATCGGCGTGCACGAGCGGCATCCGTACGCGGGCGACCTCGTGTACACGTCGTTCTCCGGATCCCACCAGGACGCGATCAAGAAAGGCTTCGACGACCTGGACCGCAAGGCCGCGGCGGCGGGCCGCCGGGTCAGCGAGCTGCCCTGGCACATGCCGTACCTGCCGATCGATCCCAAGGATGTTGGCCGCACCTACGAGGCGGTCATCCGGGTCAATTCGCAGTCCGGCAAGGGCGGTGTCGCCTACATCATGAAGACCGAGCACAACCTCGACCTGCCGCGCCGGCTCCAGATCGAGTTCAGCCAGGTGATCCAGCGGCACACCGACTCCCGTGGCGGCGAGGTGAGCTCCGCGCTGATGTGGGACATCTTTGCCGCCGAGTACCTGGATCCGGGGCCATTCGAGCTCGTCAGCTACGGCTCGGCGAGCGAGGGCGGGACGGAGCGGGTCGACTGCGTCGTCCGAGCCTTCGGGACCGAGCACACGCTGTCCGGTATCGGCAACGGGCCGATCGCGGCGTTCTGCGCCGCCGTTTCCGAGGTCGACCTCGGACTCGGCGGGGTCGGCGTCCGGGTGCTTGACTACGCCGAGCACGCCCTGACCGCAGGGCGGGACGCCGAGGCCGCCGCGTACCTGGAGATCGAGGTCGGCGATCGAGTGCTGTGGGGGGCCGGGATCAGCTCGTCGATCGTGCGGGCGTCGGTGGCAGGCGTGATCAGCGCGCTGAACCGGGCGGTGCGACAAGTCGCGCGCTGACGCTAGGCGCGCCGATAAAAAGGCGTGCCGACCGCCGCGATCTGCTGGTCAATCGGGTCTGGTGCCCGCTCGCCCGGAAAGGTGACGTCGATGGGGAACGCGGCCTCGTCCGCCTCGATCTCCCACGCGGCGCGCTCCACCGCGCCGACGACCAGGTCCCTGGTGGCGGCGTCGGACGGGTCATCCAGCGTCACCGCCACGAGCAGGCCCTCGCCGACGAAGCGGACTGATAGCCACGCCGCCGTAGCCTCGCGGACGGCCGCGATGGCGATGAGCCCGGCGGCGATGCCGGCCAGCAGCGCGTCCGGGCGGAGCGGCAGGGGGGCAACGCCGATCCGGTCGGTGTCGGCGCCGGCCTCCGCGGCGGCCAG
Source organism: Streptosporangiaceae bacterium (assembly GCA_030040815.1). The sequence goes on along the minus strand of JASHSZ010000751.1, from coordinate 3,522 downwards.
GTACGAGACGCCCGGCGGATAGACGGGCAGGCTCTGGGCCGCGCCTGGGTTGAGCGCGATCCCGATAGCAGGCGGGAGCAGCCTGGCAAGGTCCGCTGCCCGGACCACGACGTGCGGGACGGCGTCGGCCTGCTGGCCCGCGGTCGGCCCGGCAGCGGGCAGCTGGTCAGCGGGCCCGCCACCCGCGGGGGCCTGCGGCGGCGTCAGCCGGCCGAACCACTGCAGCAGTCGCGCAGAGGAGTAGGCGGGCACGAACTCGGTGCCCAGATACGAGACGGTGGGCAGGGTGACTGCGCCGCCCGTGATCACGGGACGGCCGTCCGCTGGCAGCGGCAGCCAGAGCCGCGCCGATCTGAGCGCGTCGAGCAGCTCGCCGACGCGGTCGGCGTCCTGAACGGCCGCGGCCAGCGCCTGCTCGACCTTCTCGTCGGGCACGGTTGGCGCAACCGGGTCGGCCGCGCCGGCGAGGTCCGCGGCGCGCGTGGCAGTGTTGCTGTCGGTGGTGAGGCTCATGATCTCTCCTCGACGGCTCGGGCAGTGGCGCAGACGGCGGCCCGCCGCCTCGGCCCCGGTTCGGCTGGCCGGACACTCATCTCACGGATAGTAGGCGCTTGGAGGCGTTGCGTAGTGGAAAACGGCCGAGGTGCCACGCTGCACTGGCTGGATGTCCCGCCCGAGCGGATCGAGGGCTGGCTCGCCGAGTTTGCCGAGCGCCACGGCGCGACCGTGACCATGACCGAAGGCCGCACTGGGATCGTCACTGTGCAGGCTGCCGATGGCGCGATCGCGCAGTGCCACGTCCCGTTCCCGCCGCTCCCGGCGCGAACAGCCGGGTCTGGCGCAGACCTGGCCGCGCACGCCGCCGCGGACCGGACCGTGGGCGTGCTGCTCGTCCGGCTCGGCGGCTATGCCGCCGGGGTGTTCGCCGGTGCACCGCCACGACTAGTCGCCTCGAAGGTCGGCAGCCGGCTGGTGCACGGCCGGAGCGCGGCAGGCGGCCAGTCACAGCAGCGCTTCGCCCGTCGCCGCGAGAAGCAGGCCAGGGAGGCGCTCACCGCCGCGGCGGACTGCGCATCGGCGGTCTTCGGCTCGGCCGGCGGTCGGCTGGACGCCGTCGTGCTGGGCGGGGACCGGCGGGCCATGGCGGCGCTGCGCGCCGACCCGCGGCTGCGACCGTACTTCGACCTCGCCGTCGACCGGTTCCTGACCGTGCCAGACCCGCGGCTGGCGGTGCTGCAGGGCACACCCCGGCTGTTTCGCGCCATCCAGGTCAGGCTCACTGACAACGGTGGCGCGAACGGTAGCGTCGTCAGGTGACCATGCAGCCCGAGCTCGTGCCGGCCTCCGCGCGGGAGGCGCCGCCAGCGTTCCTCGGCTGCCACTCCGACCAGCTCGGGGCGCGGCGGATCGTTGCCAACGCCGAGCTTGACGCGCTGCGGGGAATGAAAGACCGCACCGTGCGCTGGGTGCTGATGCATGTCATCGAGGAGCTCGCGCGGCACGCCGGGCACGTTGACATCATCGGCGAGGCGATCGACGGCAGCGCTGGCGAGTAGCCAGAGCGGCGCACATAACCACGTGGCCAGCCGTCGGCTCGCTCGGGTAAGCTCGCTGGCATGCAACCGCTCTGCTCGTGACGCCGCGCCCCGTTGCGGGGGTGAAGTCTGCCCGGCGTCAGATCTTGGAGATGGAGCGAGTTCCCCGAAATGATCACGGCACGTGACGTAGAGCTGCGCGCTGGCGCCAGGCTGCTGCTGGACGCGGCTACGTTCCAGGTTTCTCCTGGCGACAAAATCGGTCTTGTCGGGCGCAATGGCGCGGGCAAGACCACCCTGGCCAGGGTGCTGGCCGGCGAGGCCCTCCCGGCCGCCGGCCAGGTCACGATTGGCGGCTCGGTCGGCTACCTGCCGCAGGACAGCATGGCCGTCGAACTGGATGCGCTCGCTCAGGACCGCATCATGTCGGCCCGCGGCCTGGACGCGCTGCTGATGGGGCTGCGCGAGGCAGAAGTAGAGATGGCGGCGCGGGACCCCGTCCGACGGGACGCGGGAGTGCGCCGGTACGGCCACCTTGAGGAGCGGCTGGCGGTGCTTGGCGGTTACGCTGCCGAGTCGGAGGCGGCCTCGCTCGCGGTGAGCCTCGGACTCCCGCACCGGGTACTGCGGCAGCCGCTGCGCACGCTGTCGGGCGGGCAGCGTCGGCGGGTCGAGCTCGCGAGGATCCTGTTCGGCGGCGCGGACACGCTGCTGCTCGACGAGCCGACCAACCACCTCGACGCGGACTCGGTGAGCTGGCTGCGCGATCACCTGCGGGCCTTTCGCGGCGGCCTGATCGTAATCAGCCACGACACCGGCGTGCTGGAGGCGGTGGCGAACAAGGTCTTCCACCTGGACGCCGACCGCAGCGTGCTCGACGTCTACAACCTCGGCTGGCAGGCGTACCTGGAACAGCGCGAGACCGACGCGCGGCGGCGGCGGCGCGAGCGGATGAACGCCGAGCGTCAGGCCGCGGCGCTGCAGTCGCAGGCAGACAAGATGCGGGCCAAGGCGACCAAGGCGAAGGCCGCGCAGAACATGGCCAAGCGCGCCGAACGGCTGCTGGCCGGCGTCAGCGCGGATCGCGCGCCGGAGCGGGTGGCGAGACTGCGGTTCCCCGTGCCGGCGCACTGCGGCAAGACGCCGCTGAGCGGGCAGCGGCTGTCGAAGTGCTACGGCTCGCTCGAGGTGTTCACTGACGTGGACGTGGCCGTGGACCGGGGCGCGCGGGTGGTGGTGCTCGGTCTGAACGGCGCGGGGAAGACCACGCTGCTGCGGCTGCTGGCCGGGCTCGAGGCACCCGATACCGGCGAGGTGGTCGCCGGGCACGGACTGCGGCTCGGCTACTACGCCCAGGAGCACGAGACGCTCGACGGAGCCGGAACCGTGCTGGAGAACATGCGCTCGGCAGCGCCTGATCTCGCTGAGGGAGAGCTTCGCAGCATCCTCGGCTCGTTCCTGTTCAGCGGCGACGATGTGGCCAAGCCGGTGCGCGTGCTGTCCGGCGGGGAAAAGACACGGCTCGCGCTCGCGCTGCTCGTCGTGTCCGGGGCTAACGTGCTGCTGCTCGACGAGCCGACCAACAACCTCGATCCCGCCAGCAGGGCGGAGATCCTTGCCGCGCTACGGACCTTCGCTGGCGCGATCGTGCTGGTCACGCACGACGAGGGCGCCGTCGACGCGCTCCGGCCCGAGCGGGTCGTGCTGCTGCCTGACGGGGTGGAAGACGCCTGGAGCGAGGACCTCGTAGACCTGGTGGCGCTGGCCTGACAAAAGAATGATCTTTTTTGCGGGTGTCCGTAGCCGACGGCGAGCTAATGAGTGATCATGGCGAGATACGGCTGCGCAGCGGTCACTTGGCTCAACCCCGGGAGGTTCGCGTGACCGAGACTCTCAAGAAGGGCACCAGGGTCACCGGTGCCGACCGCACCAAGCTCGCGGCGGATCTGAAGAAGCGCTATAGCGCCGGTGAGAGCATCCGGTCGCT
>JASHSZ010000750.1 GCA_030040815.1 Streptosporangiaceae bacterium | reverse complement strand
GATAGGCCGCGCGCACTGCCCCCCGGGCCGTCCGCCAGCCGGGGCGCGCCGCCCCAGCCGCCGTACCCGCGTTTGTCCGCGCGGCGGTACTCGCCGCCGCACCACGATCAGCGCGATCACCCGTCCGGTCCATGGCAGTATGAGGCCGAGCCGGAGGCATCGGTGTACCGGTCGTATCCGGGGACGGAGGGACAGTGATGGCGGCCGACGTACCCGACGCCATGTGCATCGGGCAGGCCCGCATGACCGCCGGTCTGAACCGGGCCGACCGCCTTGACCTGAGCACGCACTACCAGGTCTTCGGCTCGCTGCCGCGGCTGACCGTCGACCAGCTGATCGACATGGCGCAGCAGGTCGACCTGCGCGGCCGCGGCGGAGCTAGCTTCCCCGTCGGCCGCAAGGTCAAGTCGGTGCTGGACACCGCCCGCCGCCGCAAGCGCAAGCCCGTCGTGCTGGTCAACGGGACGGAGGGCGAGCCAGGCAGCGCGAAGGACCGGATGCTCATGCTGCGGTCGCCGTACCTGGTGCTGGGCGGCGCGCTCGTCGCCGCCTGGGCGCTGCAGGCCTCGGAGATCGTCATCGGGGTCACTCGGGCCGACGTGGCTCGCTCGATGAGCTCGGCTGCCCAGGCCGCGCCTGACCTTCGGCGGCTGGTGCGCGTGGTCCAGGTGCCGGACCGGTTCGTGTCCGGCGAGGCGGGCGCGCTGGTCAACGCGCTCAACGGAAAAGCCGCGATACCCCCTGGACGTAAGGTCCTGCCCAGCGACTACGGCGTCGATGACCTGCCGACCCTGCTGTCCAACGCTGAGACGTACGCGCAGATCGCGGTGCTGGCCATGCTCGGGCCGGAAGGCTTCGCCTCGACCGGGACGCCGGACGAGCCGGGCACGTACTTGCTCAGCGTGGGCGGCTCGGCCGAGCGCCCGGCGGTGGTGGAGGTCCCGGCCGGGCTTCCGCTCGGCGAGGTGCTCGACCTCTGCCTGGCCGAGCCCTGGGCGGGCGTGCTCGTCGGCGGCTACCACGGCATGTGGCTGCCGACCGAGACCGCCTACAACACCCCGGTCAGCCGGGCGGGGCTAACCGCGGCCGGCGGGGTACTGGGCGCCGGGGTCGTCCTGTCGCTGGGAGAGGGCACCTGCCCGCTCGGCGAGGTGGCGCGGGTGGCCGGTTACCTGGCGGGTCAGTCGTCGGGTCAGTGCGGGCCGTGCAAGCTGGGTCTGCCCGGCATCGCCCGCGCGCTAACGACGCTTGCCGACGGGTCCGGCGGCGTCGACGCGCTGGACACCGCCCGCCGTGCCGCCGCTGCTGTGCGCGGCCGCGGTGCTTGCGCGCACCCGGACGGGGTGTTCCGGTTCGTGCTGTCGGCCCTCGACGTGTTCAGCGACGACGTTGCCGCGCACGTATTCCGCGGTACTTGCGGCCGCAAGGTCCAGGGGATCCTGCCGCTGACTACGGTCGAGACCGGCGAGTCCCGCCTGACCGTGGACTGGACCCGGTGCCGCGGGCACGGACTCTGCGCGCACCTGGTGCCGGAACTGGTGCAGCCCGACGGCCGGGGCTATCCCATGCTTCTGGATATGCCGGTACCGCGGTGGCTGCAGCAGCAGGCACAGCAGGCGGTTGAGATGTGCCCGTCGCTGGCATTGCGGCTGGTTTCCAGCTCCTCCGCACCAGCGCCCGCCGCCTTGCCCGCGCCGAAGGCGCCCGCCAAGGCCAATCTGCCGGCCAGGAAGAACAGCAATCTGCAGCTCGTCGCAAATCAGCGGTACGACCCCGACCTGGACGACGTCGACGAGGCCTGGATCGCCGAGCTGTCCGACGTCGGTCGCCAGGTTCCCCGGCCGATCAGGTAGCCGATCCACCCGGAGCCGCGAAGCGCCCGCTGCGTGGAGACCTGAGACCCTGGTGCAATCGTCTACCCCGGTGACGAAGGTTTACCCCGGTGACGAAGGTTTGCTCCGGTGACGAAAGGTCCCGCCATGTCTGTCGCGCGTCCCGCGAACTCCGGCCCGAATGACAGCGGTGCCGAGGCCTCGGCGGGTGGGCAACGTGCGGGGCTCGCGTTGCTGCTGTCGCTGTCTATGGCGCAGTTCATGGTCGTGCTTGACTTCACCATCGTCAACGTCGCGTTGCCGTCCATACAGCATGACTTGCACGTCGCCACGACCACCCTGCAGTGGCTGATCAGCGCGTATGCGGTCGCCTTCGGCGGGTTCTTGCTGCTGGGCGGGCGGCTCGCCGACTTCTACGGCCGGGCCAGGATGTACCGGATCGGCCTGGTCGTGTTCGTCGCGGCGAGCATCTCCGGCGGCCTAGCGGTCGAGCCGGCCTTGCTGATCGCCTCCCGGGTGGTCCAGGGGATCGGTGCGGCGGTGCTGGCGCCGGCAGGCTTGTCCATACTGGTCACCAGCTGGCCCGGGCAACGGGAACGCAGCCGCGCCCTTGGCACCTACGGGGCGGTCGTCTCGGCCGGCTTCGCGTCCGGCGCGGTGCTCGGCGGCCTGCTGGTCGAGGTCACCTGGCGGCTGGTCTTCTTCGTCAACCTGCCGATCGGCATCGCGCTGCTGGCTGCTTCGGTGCGGCTGCTCCCGGCCGATCCGCCGCGGCGCGCTGGACAGCTGGACGTGCCCGGCGCCGTGATGGCGACGGCCGGGGTCGCCCTGCTGGTGCTGGCCGTGGTCAGAGCCGGCGATACGCTGCGGGCCACCCAGCCCGCGCTGTTGGGCGCCGCCGGGATCGTGCTGCTGGCCGCGTTTGTGGGCCGCGAGCGCAAGACGCCGGCGCCGCTGCTGAACCTGGCCCTGCTCGCCGACCGTGGCATCGCCGGGGCCAACCTCACTCTGATCGCGGTCGGCGCCTTCAACGCCGCTCAGGTCCTGCTCACGACCCTGTACCTGCAGGAAGGGCGCGGACTCAGCCCGGTGCTCACAGGACTGTGCTTCATCCCGCAGGCGGCGGGGGCGTTCGCCCTCGCCGGCCCGGCCGGCCGGCTCGTCCCTTCCCTCGGACCGCGCCGCGCGCTGGCCGTCGCGCTGATGATCGCGCTGCTCGCTCTGGCCGGAACAGCCGTCGCGGTGCTGGCCGGCTCGCTGGCTGGCCTGCTGGCGGCCCAGTTCGCCATCGGCGTCGCGGCCCGGCTCAGCCAGGTCTCCTCCACCCTGGCGGGCACCAGCGGGCCAGTGGCCGCCAAGTCCGAGGGGACGGCCAGCGCGCTGCTAACCGCCACAAGGCAGTGCGGCTCGGCGCTCGGCGTCGCGATCGTGTCCGCGACGCTGGTCGCCGCGCATGGCAGCGCCGCCCGGCGGACCGCGGAGGCCATGTTCGTAGCGGCCGGCTTCGCGCTGGCTGGTTTGCTGGCGACGCGGGTCGTGCCGCCCGGTCCGCCGCACCCGCAGGCGCCGGAGCCGCAGCACCTGTTTCGGAATCAATGCGGCGGTATCCCCTGACGTGAGAGTGGGCGCCGGCTATGCCTGGGTGTCGCCTTTGGCACGGCCCTGGATGAAGTCGATCGCGTCGAGGGTCGCCTGATAGACGAAGCGCTCGCGCTTGGGCGCGGCGAGGAATCTCGCGGCCGCGGCGAGCGGAGCCGGGCCGGCCTCGCGGGATTCGGCGATCGCCGCGGTCGTCGTTTTCACGGCGTGCGCCACCATGATCGACGCGGTCGAGTTGTCCTCGGCGGCAGCCTGGGTCAGCGCGGTCCGCAGTGACGCTGGCGGGCCGTCGTAGCCCTTGACCAGCGCGACCGCCTGGTC
>JASHSZ010000749.1 GCA_030040815.1 Streptosporangiaceae bacterium | reverse complement strand
GGACATAACCCCGTTAACACTGTGACCGCAAAACAATAAGTGCCAACTTCAACAGCACTCAGGCCAAGCTGGCCCTCGCGGCTTAATAAACCGCAGAGTCAGTAGCCTTGTCAGCCCGGGAGTTCCTCCGGCCCGGTGCCTGGCATCAGCGAGGAGGATTTACCGGATAGCCCGGTCGCGGGGCTAATCGGGACATCTAACAGCGACTGAGCCCGTCGGCAGCTTGCCTGCGTGACCGCCGGGGCTGAGAAAAGCACAGCAGGCTGCACCCGGAGAAGCCTTGGTGAGGTACTGAAGGACGCGGGTTCGATTCCCGCCACCTCCACCGTAGCTGTCATAGCGCGAAACCCCCTCTCATCTCGGAGGGGGTTTCGTTATTTCCGTCTGGGCTGTCGGGTGGTGGGCGCGACGCTTCCACGGCAGCTATAGGGCCCTGGTGGCTCTCGCCGGGGCGATCGTGCCCATCCCCGCAGCGCCGCTTGGATTGACACGCAGCCCGTCGACGAGCGCCGCGATGGCCTGGTCGGCGGCCTTGACCGCCGCTCGGGGGTTGGAGGAGCCGATGACGTACTCGCCCGCGTTGCGGACTGCGCCATAGAGCGCCATGGCCACGGCATCAACGTCGAGCGAGCGGAGCTCCCCGGTCGTGATCGCATCGGCCAGCTGCTGCCTGAGTAGTTTGTAGGAGGAGCCGAGCTCGCTTTGTCCAGGGATGACTCTTGGCGCATCGGCGAGGGCGATGCGGGCGAAGGATTCATCGGTGCACAGCTCGAGAAAGGCGCTGACGCCGCCCTTGACACGGTCGACGGCCGAAGGCAGCGCCAGACTGGCGTCCCGTCGCAGGTGATATTCGGCGTCGACGAGATCGAACACCTCGGCGAAGATCTGGGCCTTGCCGTCGGGGAAGTAGTGGTAGAGCGCCCCGCGGGCCATGCCGGCCCGGTCCAGAATTGCCGCCACGGTGGTGTCGTCGTAACCGTGCTCGGTGAAGCACCCCCGGGCCGCGGCCAGCAATGCTGCGCGAGACGCCGCTGCCTGTTCCTTTCGAGTCATGCAGCCAGCTTAGTTGACCGACCGTCGGTCAATCAAATATCCTTCCGGCATGCGATCAGGTCAGGCCAGCCGCACCGCCGAGCACAACGCCTTGTTCCGCACGCTTGAAGCGTCGTTCCCCCCAGGGGTGCGCCTCTTCGATGACCCGCTCGCGCCCGCCTTCCTGACCTGGCCGCTGGCCCTGCTGCGCCCGCTGGTGAGGCTGCCCGGCGGGGGGCAGGCGGTCTGCAAGATCATCGACCGCCACTGGCCGGGCGTGCGCACCTCAGTGGCGGCTCGCACCCGTTTCATCGACGACACCCTCGGCGCCATGACCCAGAGCCAACTCGGCCAGCTGGTGATCCTGGGAGCGGGGTTCGACACCCGCCCCTACCGGCTCCACTGCCTTGACTCTGTACCCGTGTTTGAAGTGGACCATCCCGACACCCAAGCCGCCAAGCGCGCTGCCCTACGACGGATGCTGCCGGACTTGCCAGTCAACGTCAGCTTCGTCGCCAGCGACTTCAACCTGGGAGCACTCGATTACGCCATGACCGAGGCCGGCTACCGGTCCGAGCGGCCAACGGTGTTCCTGTGGGAGGGGGTCACGAACTACCTCACCGACGAGGCAGTCAACACCACGCTGAGGTGGTGCGCCAGCACCGCAGCGGCGGGCAGCGTCGTGCTGTTCACCTACGTGCACTCCGACGTGCTGGACAACCCCGACGCGTTCGTCGGTGCCCGTCGGCTGCGTGCCACCTTGGACAAGGTGGGAGAGCAGCTGACCTTCGGCATGGACCCGCGCGACATGGGGACCTATCTGACTGAGCGCGGGCTGGAACTCGAATGGGACTACGGAGCCGCCGAGTACCGCGCCCGGTACTTCGGCGATCGTGCCGCCACCATGGTCGGGCACGAGTTCTATCGAGTCGCGCTGGCCCGGGTTCGGGCCACGAACACGAGCGCCGCTGCATCGTAGCAGCCAAGTGGCTCGACGCCACGACGCGCGCTCGGGTCGTGCACCTGCACGATCCGCCTACCGGTCGCCTTCGCGTGGCGCGCTGGGCAATCAGCCCGCTCGGTGCGCGGTTGGTTTTGTTAGGGACACGAGTCCGACAGTCACGCTCGAGATGCAGACGGGCGCGCCCGGGTTTAGCCGACGAACCACAACCGCGCTGCCCTTCCCGATTACCGGAACGTACAGGTCGTGCGCGCCAGCCAGCAGTCTGGCCTCACGCACCGCGGTGCCAAACCGAAGCTGCATCACCGTAGCCGGGCCGGAATACCGGACCCGGACGATCCAGCCGTAGGCGAACAGGCTGGCCCGCAGCGGAATTCTCGTCGGCTGTGACAGCAGCGGCCAGCAGCCGGCTTGGCCAGCCGGGCTGACGCTGGTCGCGCCGACGTCCACCGCCGGACGCAGGGTGCCCCGGCCGGTGAAGACCATGAGATTTCTGATGACGCCTTTCGGAGCAGTGGTGAACCGAATCCCGGACCCCGTCGGCGCCAGCGGCGCCAGAACCTGCGACGTCTGCGCGGCGGTTCCGAGGAACCTGGCAAACATCACCGTCGCCGGTGTGGTCCCGGTGATGATGACGGTGCCGGGCCGCGCTCTGGCCAGGGCCAGCCGCGCAATGGCGATATAGGAGCGCGTCACGGTGCTGGATGTCTGGCTGATGTACGAACCCCCGGACCAGAACGAGCCCAGCACAAAAAGTCCGACCAGCGTCAGCGGGGCGACTCCTCGTGGAAACGACTTTGGCCTGGCGGCGCGGTATGGCTGTTCCTCCCCGATGACGGGGAGGAATGCGAGACCCACGCAGATGGCGAGGACCGGCGCGGAATCGGCAACGTAGTGCAGGTCCGTGCCGAGCTGAGTGGCCGGTAGCTCGGTGAGCCGGGAGAACACGACGGGGAGCAGATCGGCGAGCAGGATCCAGCCCGCCAGGATCACCCAGGCACGCCACGCGTGGCGCCGGTACCGGACGCTCGCCGCGATGACGAGAACGGCAACCACCCAGGAGATCTGGGTGAGCACCGGGGTCTGCGCTGCATACCCGTAGCTGCCGCCGTGGGCAGACCAATGCCAGGGACCGCCGAGCGCGGCTGGCACGAAACTCACCCGGAGCATGGTCGAAGCCAGCGCCAGGACACTAGAGAAACCTGGCGGGCTCGTCGGCTGCTGGACCGATGTCGGCAGCCGGACCAGGTACACCACGGCGTACGCGGCAGCGACGCATCCGTACAGCACCCACGCTCGCCAGTACCGCCGTAGCGTCAGGCCGACCGCCTGCCGCCAGCGACCCGGCGCGAAGAAGGCGGACGTGAGCGCGAACAGGAGCACGGGCACGAGCACACCGAGCTCATCGAAGAGCATTCCGGTGACAAGCCAGGCGGCGGCGGCGATCGCGTGCGCGGCCGATCCTGACCGGAGATACCGGATGTGCGCGCTGACCGCCAGGATCATCGTCAGCTGCAGTGGGAGCCAGAGCAGCGTCGTTGTCCAGAACGACAGTCCCGGCAGCGTCAGCGGCGTGAACAGGAAGACGATGAGCGGGATCAGGATCGCCGCGCGCCTGCCGAAGATGAGCAGCAGCAGGCGCAGCATCGCCACGCTCGCCGCCGCCAGCAGGATGATGGTGCACGCGCTTGCGAGGGTCCAGTCGTACACCGAGATTCGGACCAGTATCCAGGTGAAAACCCGGCCGGCCGGCGCCAGTTGCTCCGGCCCAATGGTGAACAGGTACCGGATGGTGAAGCCACTGGACAGCGCGTGATCCAGGAGCTGGAAGTCATCCTGGCGGAAGTAGAAGTGCGAGAGCAGGTACGCTTTCCAGCCCAGCTGCACGACGATGAGCGCGACGCCAGCCACGATCACCGAATTCTTGCGAGCCCGTCCTGCGGTGTGATCGCCCGCAGGGAGAACCGCCGATCCAGGCAGCTGCGCCCCTTCGGGCTCGGCCCGCGAGTCGCGCAGCGACCGCGTGCTGCCGAGCAGGGCTAGCACGACGGGCTTCCGAACTGCATCCCTGGCCAGGGCTCAGCCGACCTCTCTGGCGTGTACGGACCTGATGGCTACTCACTCTTACCCTGTGAGCCAGGTCAGGAAGAGGCTGGGTCGTCGTCTGAGTGTAGAGCCGCTGGACAGCGCCAGGAGCTCGTCACTAAGCTTGACTGTATGATCAGTCAGCCCAGCTCCGGGCTTCCCGTGGCCGCATCGCCGCGCCCGCCCTTCCCGCCGCTCGACCCGACCGGCGTCGCCGATGCGCTCCGGCCGTTCGGCGAGAGCCGGATGCTGCCTCCGGCGGCTTATACCGACCCGGCAGTCTTCGCCTGGGAACAGCAGCACTTCTTCGGCCACGGCTGGACGTGCGCGGGGTTCGCCTCCGAGCTGGCCAGCCCCGGCGATCAGCGCGCGGTGCCGGTCGGCTCCGGCAGCGTGCTACTCAGCCGCGATGGCGACGGCAGGCTGCGAGCGTTCGCGAACTACTGCCGGCACCGCGGCCACGAGCTGCTGCCGTGTGGAGATTCGGCACAGCGACCGGCGATCGTCTGCCCCTACCACTCCTGGACCTACGGGCTGTCGGGTGAGCTGCGCGCCGCTAAGGGATTCAGGGGCACGCCGGGGTTCGACGAGTCCGACTGGGGGCTCGTCGAACTGCCGGTTACAGACTGGCACGGACTGATCTTCGTCAGCGGATCGGGCAGCACCGAGCCGATGGGCCCTGCGCTGGCCGAGCTCGACGCGATCGTCGCGCCCTACGAACCGGAACGCCTGCGCGTCGCCGGCCGCCAGTGCTACGACGCAGCAGCAAACTGGAAGATCCTCACCGAGAACTACCACGAGTGCTATCACTGCCCGGTGATACACCCCGAACTGTGCCGGGTCAGCCCGCCGGGCAGCGGGGAGAACTACCAGACGACCGGGCCGTGGCTCGGCGGCTGGATGTTTCTGCGGGACGGAATGGACACCATGTCGCTCGACGGCGCCAGCCTCGGCGTCCCGCTCCGCGGTGTGCCCGCCCCCAGCCTGCGCACCGTGATCTACGTCAGCATCTTCCCCAACGTGCTGCTCAGCCTGCACCCCGACTACGTGATGACGCACGTGCTCGCGCCCATCGCGGTCGATCGCACGCTGATCCAGTGCAGCTGGTCGTTCGCGCCCGAGTCGCTGGCCGCGCCGGGCTTTGACCCCGGCTATGCGGTCGAGTTCTGGGACATCACCAACCGCCAGGACTGGGCTGCCTGCGAATCGGTGCAGCGGGGTCTGGCATCGCGGCACGCCACGCCGGGTCCGCTGTCGCCGGACGAGGACGCCGTCTACCAGTTCGTCACGCAGGTCGCCCGCGGTTACACCGGGGACTCGGTCTGGAAGACCATGACCGGGCTGGGAACGGGCTAGGCCCGGGCCGGTGCCGACGGCCCGGCAGCGGCCACCAGGGACACGCCTCGCCCCGGCGGTCGGGGGCATATCCCGGTCGCCGGTGGTGTTACGTCGCTGGGCCGCGCGACTGTGCGGTGCCGTTCCCGAGCGTGAGGACCATCGACGTGACTCTGCGCGACATCCCCGTGAACACCCTGACCGG
>JASHSZ010000748.1 GCA_030040815.1 Streptosporangiaceae bacterium | reverse complement strand
CCGGGGGTGCACTCGGCCGCGCGGTGACCGCAGCGCCGGTAGCCGCCGCAGGCCGCGGGCTCGCTGCATCTGCGGTTGCGGCCGCCGCGGCGCCGCCCCGCCCAGGGCCCGCACCAGGAGCGTCTGGCTGCGGCTGATAGTCGGCGAAGAAGCTCCACCACGCCTGGTCCACCGAGCCTGGATCGGCCAGGTAGCGCTGGTACAACTCGTCCACGAGCCACTGATTGGGCCCGAAGTCGGCCCGTCGCGAGGTGCCGTCGGCTGGCGACTCGCTGCTCGCCCGCGGCGCGGGCCTAGCTGAGGTGGTGAGATCCGCGGACCCGCGCGGAGACTCAGCAGACACGGCGTTGATCGCCCTCTTCCGGGAGTGGCTTGCCAGTAAATAGCGCGCATACCAGGCTACCCGCCAGTTGGCGCCCGCTGATGACGGCCAGCTACCCGGGCATCCGGTCGCGGCCGTGCGGCTCCAGCCAGTTGACGTAGGGTCCCTTGGGCACGATGCCGGCCGGGTTGATCCACCCCTGGGCCTGGTAGTAGTGCAGCTTTATCTGGAAGAAGTCAGTGGTGTCGCCGAAGCCCGGCCGGTGGTACAGATCACGGGCGTAGCCCCACAGGTGCCGGTAGCTGGCGAGCATGTGCAGATTGCACTTGTACAGCTGGTAGTACACGGCGTCGAACCTGGCCAGGGTCGGGAACAGCCGGACATCCGCCTCGGTGATGCTGCCGCCGAGCAGGAACCGGCGTCGCGAGAGCCGTTCGTCGAGTGCATCCAGGGTCGCGAACAGGGCATCGAACGCCTGCTCGTAGTCGGCCTGGGAGGTGGCAAAGCCGCACTTGTAGACGCCGTTGTTGACCGCGTGATAGATAAGCGCGCCGAGCGCGTCGATCTCGCGCCGCTGGTCAGCCGGGTATAGATCCGGCGCACCGGGCCGGCGATAGCTCGTGAACTCGGTCTCCATCTGGGTGGTGAGCTGGCTGAAGTCGTTGGTCACGATGCGCTGCGTGCGGCTGTCCCACAGCAGCGGCACCGTTGCGCGCCCGGAGTAGCCTGGGTCGGAGGCGAGATAGAGCTCGGATAGATAGTGCGCACCGGTAAGAGGGTCCCGGCCGCCGGTCTGGTCGGCGAATCGCCAGCCGTGCTCGGTCAGTACCGGGTCGGTCAGGCTAAGCCCGATCACCCGTTCCAGGCCCAGCACCCGGCGAACGATGAGCGCGCGATGCGAACAGGGACACGCCAGCGACGCGTAGAGGTGGTAACGCCCTGGCTCGGCGGGGAACCCAGACGTACCATCCCGGCTGATGCGGCCGGCGATCTCGCCGGTGCTGCGGCCGCTGCTGGCGCGGCCTATGTACCGGGCGGGGCCGGACGTGGCCGTCGGCCGGTCGAGGAACGGCTGCGAGGCCTGCATGCCTAGCCTCCTTCCCGTTCCGACTGCCCGTTACCGCATGATTTCCTACTAGATCATGACCAGACTCCGCAACACACGGCTAACGGTTGGCCGACGGCCGGGTCGGCAGGAAGGATCACCGGGGTGAACTCGCTGGCCAGCGGCCTCACGGACCTGTCAGGCTGGGTAGCGTACCTGGTGATCGCGGCGCTCGTGTTCGGCGAGACCGCAGTCTTTCTTGGCTTCGTACTGCCCGGTGAGATCGCGGCGGTGCTCGGCGGGGTGCTCGCCAGCCGCGGTCACCTGTCGCTGCCGCTGGTGATCATCATCGTCGTGGCGGCAGCCATCAGTGGACCGTTCATCGGCTACGAGATCGGCAGGTTGATGGGGGACCGGCTGTTCCGCTCCCGGCCGCTCCGCCGGGTCCAGGGCGGGGTCGACCGGACCAGATCGGTGCTAGCCAGGCGGGGCGGCGCCGCGGTGCTGCTCGGCCGGTTCGTCGCGATCGTGCGCGCGCTGATGCCCGCCGCAGCGGGGGCAGCCCAGGTCCGGTTCCGCACGTTCACCCTCTACAACGTGTTGGGCGGGCTGATCTGGGGCGTCGGATACGTGCTACTCGGATACCTGGCCGGCACGGCCTACGCGGCGATCGAGCGCGAGGTCGGCACCGGGCTCGCGATCGCCATCGGGGCGATCGTCGTCGCCGCCATCGCGGTCTGGTTGTACCGGCGGCACCGCTCGGCTGTCGGCGAGCGGAGTAGCCGCTAGCCGCCCGCTGCCGGAACCCGGCCGCCGCCGAAGACATCCGTGCGCCGGTTGGCCAGGCTCGGCAGCGTCGCGCGGACCCGCTCGGTGTACGCGCAGTCCACGTCGCCGACGCCGAGCCCCTCGGCCGGGCCCAGGTCGATCCGGACGGCGCCCATGGGGTCCACCAGCAGGCTGCGGCCGATGCCGGTGGGAGCCCTGGTAGGCGCCTCGGCCGCGTCGGGTACCTGGCCGGCTGCCGCCACCCACACGGTGTTCTCGATCGCCCTGGCGCGCACCAGGGTGACCCAGTGTTCCTCCTTGAACGTGCCCGCAGCCCACGCGGCTGGCAGCACGAGCAACTGCGCGCCGCCGGCCGCGAGGGCGCGGGCCTGTTCGGGGAAGCGAACGTCGTAGCAGGTCATGAAGCCGACCCGGAACCCCGCCAGGGTGGCGATGCAGACGTCGTCGCCCGGCGCGACGGCATCGGACTCCCGATGGCCGAGCGCGTCGAACAGGTGGATCTTCCGGTAGACCGCCGCCAGTTCACCGTCGCTGTCGTAGCCGACCGTGGTGTTGAATACACGGCCGTCCGGAGCCGGCTCGAATAGCCCGGCCACGATGGCCAGGCGAGCCGCGCGTGCGGCCGCCGCGAGCCCGCGGCAGAACGTGCCGTCCAGCGGCTCGGCGATCGACCGCAGGTCCGCGGAGAAGCGCGCCTGGGTGCCCTCGGGGAACACGACAAGCTGGGCCCCCTGCGCGGCGGCAACGGCAGCCGCCGCTCCGACGCGGCCGAGATTCACCTGCGGATCTGAACTGATCGGTAGCTGGCCCAGGCCCACGCGCATGTCGTGCAGCCTAGCCCGGCGGCGGCCGGCTGCGGCAGGCCGCAGCGCGCGGCCCGCCAGGCTACGGTGTCGGCATGCTGGCGCTGTTTCCGGTCGCAGTCGCGCTGGGCCTGGACAACTTCGCTGCCGCCATCGCCATCGGGCTCGCCGGGGTCGACGCCATGACCCGGCTGCGGGTTGGCGTGGTCTTCGGCGCGTTCGAGGCGGGCATGCCCATCGTGGGGCTGCTGATCGGCGCCCAGGCGGCCGACGCACTCGGGCACGCGTCGCGGTGGCTGGCCGCCGGTCTGCTGATCGTGATGGGCGGCTATGTCCTCGCCGAGGCAGTGCGCGGGGCACGTTCCGCGCCGCGCGGCCGGGAAGCGGCTGCGGCCGGCTCGCGAGCCGAGCGTCCGGGTGGGCCGCCCGGCAGTCGCGGACTCAGCCGCCTGGTGCTCGCCGGGCTGGCGCTGAGCGTGGACAACCTGGCGGTCGGTTTCGCGCTCGGCAGCTATCACACCTCGGTCGTCGTGGGCGCCGTCACGATCGGAGCGGTCAGTGTCGCGCTCGCGCTGACCGGCCTAGAGTTGGGCGCCCGGCTCGGCGCCAGGGTTGGCGAGCGGGCCGGCCAGCTCGCCGGTCTCCTACTGGTCGCCGTCGGTGCCCTCATCGCAGCTGGCGCTTTGTCCTGACTTGCCGAGTTCTGACTCCGCGCAGGCACGCCGTGGTTTTCATGGGAGCGGGTTTGCTCTGCCTATAGCCAGAGCAAACCCGCTCCCATGACCGGTGCGACCTCGCAGGTGCGCGCGGTCTGCTCCGGCTAGCGCGCGAGCTTGGCGAGCTCGGGCACGAAGCTCGCGGCGTCGATGGTGCCGACCCCGGTCACCAGGTTGTAGCCCGGTCCGGCGCTATAGCCGGGGACCGAATAATCCTTGCCGTCCTGGACAAAGTTCTGCGAGTTGCTGCCGGCGAGGACGTCGACGATGCCAGGCTCGTGCCTGGCCGCGATGGTGTAGATGGCCGGGTTGATCAGGCCGAGGCCGTGTGGCCTGCCGTGGCCGGCGTACTGGTCGGCCAGCGCCACCACGCCGGCAAACAACGGCGCTGCGAGGCTCGTCCCGCAGATCGAAGTCCACCGCCCGCCGGCCGGGTAGAAGCTGCCGTACACCGCGACCGCGCTCTTGCACGACGCGTCCATCGCTACATCGGGCACGCCGCGGGCGTTCCCGGTCACGGTCGCGACACCGTTCTGGTAGGACGGCCGGGGGAACGCGATCGAGGTACCGCCGCCGCTGTCGCTCCAGGCAGTGTCCGGCGCGAGCCGGGTGCCGTTGGCGCGGAGGCTGAGCTGGGTGCCCCCCACGGCCGTCACGAGCGGGTCGGTGGCCGGCCAGGACACGGCGCGGGTCGGGTACAGGTCCGTCATGTTGTACTCGTCGCTTGTCGCGCCCGTATCGCCGGTCGCGGCGAGCACCGTGACGTGGTCGCGGGCGGCCAGCTGGTAGGCGCCGCGGAAGCTCAAGATGGACGACACCGACGGGAACGTCTGCTCGGTCGCCGCGAAGCTCTGGCTGATCACCTGCCCCAGCTTGCGCCGCAGCACGTACCGCTCGGCGGTGACGATCTGCGGGAATCCGGTGGTCCCCTCGTTCTCCGACGTGGGAGTCTCCACCAGGATGATGCTGGCGCCAGGCGCCATCACGTGCGCCCACTCCACGTCCAGGGTGGACTCCTCGGCCCAGCCAACGCGGTTGCTGTTGTGGCTGCTGTACGACGGCACCCGGCCGGCCGGCTGGAGCACCCGGAACGATGGCGGCGCCGGCAGATGGAAGTAGGTGTCGAAGTGCGCCAGGTCCGCGGCGACTGTCGGGGACCCGAAGGAGTCGACGACGACGATCGTCTGATGGGCTCCGTCAATGCCCTTCGCGAAGAGCGGCGCCACGTCGTACGCAGCCCGGATCTGGCCGGGGGACAGGGCGCTGATCGGCGAGGGCACGTTCGCGGTGCGGTCTAGCTCACCACCCGCCGCCTGGTATGGCCCGCTGTCCGTTGCCTGGGTTATGGTCAGCGCCCCGGCCGCCGCCAGTGCGACCGCAAGCCCTGCCACCAGCAGACCGCGGAGCCGGGGTCTGCCCGGCCGAGGCCCCACTAGTCGGTCAGCCGCAGCGCGGCCTTCGGGCAAGACCGGACCGCGTGCCTGACGCCCTCCAGCAGCCTGTCCGGCACCTCGTCAACCAGAATGTTGAGGTTGTCGTCGTCGTCGACCTCGAAGACCTCGGGCACGAGACCCGCGCACACCGCGTTGGCCTCGCAGGCGTCGTAGTCGGGCACCACTTTCATGGCCGCCTCCTTTCCCTCGCCTACGCTGTCGCGCAGACTGTACGACATGTCAATGCCGGACAGGTTCAGGCTAGCGGCCGAGGCGGCCAGGGGCTTCATGCCGGCCGCAGAGGGCCTCGCCCTGTACCGGACGGCCACGGACTACGCCGGGGTCGGCCCGATCGCCGAGATCGGTACCTACTGCGGAAAGTCCACGATCTATCTCGCGGCAGCGGCGAGCGAGGCGCACCAGCTCGTCGTGACCGTCGACCACCACCGGGGCTCGGAGGAGATCCAGCCGGGCTGGGAGTTTCACGACCCCGAGCTGGTCGATCCGGCGACCGGTCGGATGGACTCGCTGCCGTTCTTCCGGGCCACCCTGGCGGCAGCCGGCCTGGAGGACCGCGTCGTGGCCGTGATCGGAACGTCCGCGGACGTGGCCAGGCTGTGGCGCACGCCGCTCGGCATGCTCTTCATCGACGGTGGGCACAGCGAGGACAACGTGGTGACCGATTACGAGGGCTGGGCGCCGTGGCTGGCCATGGGTGGCGCGCTTGCGTTTCACGACGTCTTCCCCGACCCTGCTGACGGCGGGCAGGCTCCATACCGCGTCTACCGCCGCGCGCTCGCCTCCGGCGCGTTCACCGAGGTCAGCGTCACCGGCTCGCTGCGCGTGCTGAAGCGGACCGGCACCGGAATCGGCTAGGCGCGGCGGGCCGGCGCGGGCTCAGCGCAGCCGCAGGCCGCCTGGTCGCCAGGCAACCAGACCTCGGGCCCGGCCGCGGCATCGCGGAACAGGCCGGCTCCGCGCGTGTGCGCGCCGTCGGCGAGCGCGTCAGTGGCGAGCACGACGGCGGCCGCGGTGTAGCTGCTGTGCTCGTGCGGGTAATAGCGGGAGTTGGCGAACTGCCAGCCCGTCCAGTAGCTGCCGTCGTCGGCGCGCAGAAACTGGATCTGGGCCACGAACTCCCTCGCCTGGTCGCGCCGTCCGATGGCATCGAGCGCCATCGCGAGCTCGCAGGTCTCGGCCGCGGTCACCCACGGCTCGTCGCTGACGCAGCGCACGCCGAGGCCCGGCACTACGAAGGTGTTCCAGCCGGTCTGCAGCGCCCGCTCCGCCTGTCCCCCGCGGACCGCACCGCCGAGCACCGGGTAGTACCAGTCCATGGCGAACCGGCTCTTGTCCGCGAAAGCCTCGGGGTGGCAGGCGACGGCGTGCGCCAGCGATGTCGCGGCTAGCTCCCAGTCCGGCTGCGGTTCGCCCACGTAGTCGGCCAGCGCGATGGCGCAGCGCAGACTCTGGTACATGCTCGAGCTGCCGGTGAGCAGCGCGTAGCTGTCCGGCGTGCCGTCGGCCTGCCGGCGCCAGATGATCTCGCCGCGCGGTGTCTGCAATCCGACGGTGAACCCGATCGCTGCCTTCACCATCGGCCAGAGCCGCGCGACGAAATCCTCGTCGCCCGTGACCAGCAATTCGTGCCAGACCCCGACGGCACAGTAGGCGGCGTGGTTGGCCTCCGTGTGCCGCTCCTCGATCCGGCCGCTGATGGCCCGGAGTGGCCACGAACCATCGGGCTGCTGCGTGGCGGCGAGCCACGCGTAGGCGCGCCTGGCGCTCTCGGTCAGCCCGCAGACGCTCAGCGCCATCGCGCACTCGACGTGGTTCCACGCGTCCACATGTCCGTCCGGCCAGCCGATCGAGCCGTCCGGCTGCTGCCCGGCCGCGATCGCCCGCCCGGTGGTGATGATCTCGTCCGCGGTGAGGACGCCCGGCAGCTCTGGTACCTCGCTGCCCGTCCCGAGGCGGTCAGGCAGCAGCATGCACCGGCTCCGGGTCGCCCGTCCGCCGCTGGCTGCGGTGATCGGCGGGCTTGGTCGCGTACACGACGAGGCTCTTGCCGATCAGCGGATTGAGAGCGCGGTCGGCGAACCGGGTGACGGCGGGCTTGCGCATGATGTCCCACACCAGCAGCTTGTGATACGCGCTCGCCAGCGGATGGTCGTCATCGTGCACGCCGACCGCGCACTTCAGCCACCAGTACGGGGAGTGCAGTCCGTGTGCGTGGTGATGGCCGCCGACGTCCAGACCGGCCCGCCGGAGCTTGGTCTCCAGCTCTGGCCGGGTGAAGATACGCAGGTGACCGCCCGGCACGTTGTGGTAGTCGTCGGACAGCAGCCAGCAGATGCGCTCCGGTAGCCAGGCGGGCACGGTCACCGCGGCCAGGCCGCCGGGCCGCAGCACCCGGCAGACCTCATCCATTGCGTGCTGATCCGGGCGGATGTGCTCAAGCACCTCGGCGGCGATGACGATGTCGAACGCGCCGTCGGGAAACGGCATCACGGTCGCGTCACTCGTGACGGTCGCGATCGACGCCGACGGCGGCAGCTCGCCGGCCTCGGCCATGGCGGCCGCAACGGCGGCGACCTGCGCCAGCTCACCGCGGTCGGCGTCGAGTGCGACCACACGCGCACCTCGCCGTGCGGCCTCGAACGCGTGCCGGCCGGCGCCGCAACCCAGGTCAAGGAGCCTCGTTCCGCTCTCAATGGGCAGCCGCCGGAAATCCACCGTCAGCATGGCGGACTAGCCTCCGGCTCGACATCCGGGCGCGCCCGGCCGTGCTTCGCGATGGCGCGCCGGTACTCGGCGACGGTAGCCCTGGCCACCGCGCTCCACGCGAATCGCTCGGCCACCCTGGTCAGGGCCGCGCGCGACAGCTCGGCCCGCAGCGCCGGCGCGTCGTGCAGGGTGCGCAGCGCGGCGCACAGCTCCTCGGCGTCGCCGGGTGTCACCAGCATCGCCGCGTCTCCGGTGACTTCGGGCAGCGCGCCAGTGCGGCTTGCCACCAGCGGCGTGCCGGAGGCCATGTGCTCGACCGCGGGCAGCGAGAAGCCCTCATACAGCGACGGCACGACCGCGATCTCCGCGCTGGCGACCAGCTCGGCCAGCTGCTCGTCGCTGATCCCGCTGACGAACTGCACCTGTCCGGTCAGCGACAGGTCGCCGAGCAGCCGCTCGGTAGGGCCGTCCGGCACCAGCTTGCTCACCACCGTCAGCGTGACGTCTCGCTCGGCCGCGAGCTTGGCGAACGCGCGCAGCAGCGACGCGACCCCCTTGACAGGTGAGTCGGCGCTCGCGACCGCGACGATCCGGCCCGGTACGCGCGGGCCCGGCCGGGGTCGGAACAGCCGGGTGTCGACGCCCAGCGGAACGACCCGTACGTTGTCCGGCGGCACCTTGAAGTCGCGCAGGATGTCGGCTCGGGAGGACTCCGAGCCGGTCATCACCGGGCCGATTCGCCGCGCCACCCTGGCCTGCATCCGGA
>JASHSZ010000747.1 GCA_030040815.1 Streptosporangiaceae bacterium | reverse complement strand
TGGCGTCCGACACTGCGCACCGGCATGCACTCGCCTGGATGCGGCGCCAGTTCGACGTCCGCGATGCACGGGCGACCGCTACCGATGTCACCTCGGGTCACGCGCTGCTCAGCATCCAGGGCCCGCACTCGCGCGCCCTGCTGGCGGCTGTCACCAGCGCAGACGTCAGCGACGCGGTCTTCCCCTACCGCGCCGCTCGATACATCGACATCGGTCTCGCCCGAGTGCTCTGCATCCGGATCACCTACGTCGGCGAGCTCGGCTACGAGCTGCACATCCCGGCTGAGCAGTCGGTGCACGTCTATGACCGGCTGGTCGAGGCGGGCCGCGGGCTCGGGCTGCGGCACGCCGGACTGAAAGCGCTGGGCAGCCTGCGACTGGAGAAGGCCTACCGGGACTACGGGCATGACATCGACAACACCGACACGGTGGTCGAGGCCGGCCTCAGCTTCGCGGTGGCGCTGGACAAGCCAGGCGGTTTCGTCGGGCGGGAGGCGGTGGCGGCCCAGCTGGCGGCCGGGACTCCGCACCGGCGGCTGGTCCAGGTGCTGCTCGCCGACCCTGAGCCACTGCTGTTCCACGCCGAGATCGTGCGCAGGGACGGAGCAGAGGTCGGCTACATCCGGTCGGCGTCCTACGGCTGGACGCTGGGCGGCGCCATCGGCCTGGCCATGGTCGATGCTGGCAGCGGGCGCATCGATCGGGCGTGGATCGATTCTGGTGAGTGGAGCGTGCAGATAGGCCAGCGGATTGTGCCGGCCCAGGTGGGCCTGCGACCCCGATACGACCCGGCCGGCCAGCGCATCCGGATGTGACGGTAGCCGTCAGCTGAGCTGCTGCACGTCCGCGCTGCTGATCACGCCGTCCGTGACCGTGTAGGTGCCCTCGTAGTGTTTGACGAGGCCGCTGGTCTGGACTGCCGCCAGCCGTGCGGTCACCACGTCGCCGGTTACCGACAGGATCGTCAGATAGTCGTGGTCAGTGCCGACATAGCCGGCCGCAAAATTCGCATACGGCGTCGTTTTGGCCGTGAGCTGCCACGCCGCGTAGTACCGCTGCCGGTTGATGGCCGCGAAGAACTCGCGCACAATCGTGGCCGGGCCTGTCGCGGGCGGCGGCACGGTTATGGTCTTCGTCGTGGCCGGCGGCAGCGTCGCCGCATCGGTGCGGTTCGCCAGCCGGTATGCGACCGCGCCGACGAGGCCGGCCACAAAAAGCGCTGCGAGCAGCACGATGGTGACGATTCGGCCGGTGTGCCGCGCGGGGCGGCCGCGGTCCGGCGAAACCCGATTGGGCTGTGGCTGCCACGTTCCCTGCTGGTACGCGGCAGGCGTGGCGGCCGACGGGTGCGGCTGGCGGGGCCATGGGTCCGTCGCTGGCACCCCCGGGGTCAGGAAGTTCTGCGCTAGCTCGGGCTCTCCCGCGGGAGACCCGGCAAACCGGGGGGGAACGGGCTTGCTGCCACCTACCGCTGGCCATTCCGCCCGGCCCGGTCTGGCGGCCTGGGCTTGATCTGCCAGCCTGTCGGCCGGAGCGAGCCACTCGTCGGCGGGCCAGTCCCGCCTGCCGACCGGCTGCCGCGGCCACCGGTCGTCCGGCAGCGGCGAGATGGGGTCGGACCGCACCGTGTGCGGAGCGACGTCGGCTACCGCGGCGCAGGCCGCGGTCAGGGCCTCGGCGAACGCCCGGCAGCTCGGGTACCGGCTGGCGGCCGACTTCGCCAGCGCTCGCGCGAGCACCTGGTCCACTACCGGCGGCAGCTCCGGTCGGCGTTCGGTCAGCCGGGGCGGCGCCGCGTGCAGCTGGGCCCACATCAGCGCCATCGTGTCGGACTGCTCGAAGGGCGGCGTGCCGGTCAGCATTTCCACCACCGTGCAGGCCAGCGCGTACTGATCGGCCCGGCCGTCGACCGGATGGCCCTGGATCTGCTCGGGCGAGACGTAGTCCAGGGTGCCGAAGAACTGGCCGGTGGACGTCAGCGTCTGCGGGTTCAGCGAGTCCTTGCTGAGCCCGAAGTCGGACAGGTACACGTGGTCGTGACCGCTGCTGCTGGCCTGGCCGAGCGGCATGTTGCCGGGCTTGACGTCGCGGTGCACGAGTCCGTGGGCGTGCGCCGCATCCAGGGCGGAGGCAGCCTGTCTCGTGATCTCGGCCACCCTGCTCGGGCTGAGGCGGCCCTCGGCCTCGATCAGCAAGCGGACGTCGCCGCCGCTGACGTACCGCATCGCGATGAACAGCACGCCAGCCGACTCGCCCGCCTCGAACACCGGGATGATATGCGGATGGTCGACGCCCGCCGCGGCGCGAGACTCGCGGATGAAGCGCTGCCGGAAGGCCTGGTCCTCGCCCAGCTCCGGAGCGAGGACCTTGAGCGCGATCGTGCGGCCGAGCCGCAGGTCGAGAGCTCGGTAGACGACGGCCATGCCGCCACGGCCGATTTGCTCCAGGATCTCGTAGCCCGCGATCTGATCGCCGGGTTCGAGGTCACCCGGCCCTGAGCGGGCCCCCTGTGTCACTGCAAGCCTCCAGGCTCAGGGCTGATCGGCGCCCTGGACCAAGCGCCGGCAGCGGCATCTGGGTCGTGCCAGGAGCGAACGAGTGTTACCAAGTATCTTGGCCCTGCCTGGCTGCCGCAAATGGTCTGGCAGGAATAGACCCCCGCGCTCGGTGTGACATTGGCGTCAGGCGGGCGTCAGACCCAGGTCGGGGCCGCCAGGGCGCTCGCCGGGCTGGTTCACCAGACTGTGCGCAGCCATGACCAGGTATTCCCACAGCTGCGCGTCGTCGCTGGGGTCCAGTTCGAGCTCGTCCAGCGCCGTCCGCATGTGCCGGAGCCAGGCGTCCCGCTCGGCCGGGCCGATGGCAAACCGCGCGTGCCGCATCCGCAGCCGCGGATGGCCACGCAGCTCGTTGTAGGTCGCGGGACCGCCCCAGTACTGAATCAGGAACAGCCGAAGGTGCTCCTCGGCTGCCGCGAGACTCTGGCTCGGATAGACGCGCCGCAGGTCAGGATCTGCGGCAACTTCGGTATAGAACCGGTGCACCAGGCGATGGAAGGCGGGTTCTCCGCCGATCGCCTCGTACAGGCTGGTAGCGCGCGGCTCGCTCATGACGGCTCCAGGGTATCCGCAGCGGCCGCCCCGATCGGCCCGCGAGCGGCCCGCCGGCTAACTCAGCCGCAGGCCGGTCTGCGCGGCGGCGAAGGCCAGCGTGTCGGCCGACAAGCCGATCGTGCGGCCTACCGCCCGGGCGCCATGCCCGACCTCACCCTCGGCGCGCAGCAGCACCGGCCGGTCGCTGGCCGGGGAGCTGGTCGCGTACTGCAGGGCGGCGCACATCTTCCGCGCGTGCATGGTGTCCACCCGGGTGTCACCGTCGAAGATCGTGAACAGCACCGCCGGGTAACGGGTCCCAGGCCGCACGTGGTGGTAGGGGGAGTAGGAGATCAGCCAGCCAAACTCGGTCGGGTTCGCGGCCGTGCCGAACTCGTCGTTCCAGCTCTCGCCGAGCCCGAACTTCTCATAGCGCACCATATCCAGCAGCGGCGCCGAGCACACCGCGGCCGCGCTGAGATCCGGCCGCTGCGTCACCGACGCGCCGACCAGCAGTCCTCCGTTGGAGCCGCCCCACACCGTGAGCTGCTCACTGGTGGTCCACCCGTCCGCGATGAGCTTCTCGGCCGCGGCGTAGAAGTCGTCGAAT
>JASHSZ010000746.1 GCA_030040815.1 Streptosporangiaceae bacterium | reverse complement strand
GCGCTATCTTCTTGCTAACTATATCAAGCAAACGCGCGATATGCCAAGCGAGGCCGGTGCCGGTCGCACGAAGAGCGTTGCGCGACTTGCAGCGGCGGCCCGTGCTGCCAGGCGAGGCCGGTGCCGGTCGCTTGAGGCAGCGTTGCGCGACTTGCGGCGGCGGCGCGAGCTGCCAGGCGAGGCCGGTGCCGGTCGCTTGAGGCAGCGTTGCGCGACTTGCGGCGGCGGCGCGTGCTGCCAGGCGAGCCCTTGGCGGTCGTTACGAGGTGCGCTTCGCGACGTTGTAGTGGAGGTGGGTCACGCCGTTCCCCTGCGTGATCTCCGGATCGTCCAACTCGACCGGGTCTCCGGCGAACGTGCCGAACAGCCGGATTCCGGCACCGAGCAGCACCGGCACGACCTTTACCTGAATGCGGTCCACCATGCCCAGCGCTAGGCACTGCTGGATGATGCTCGGGCTGCCAAGCGCGATCACGTTGTCTCCGGCGATCTCAGCAGCCGTCGCCATCGCGCTCTGGATACCGGCGGTGTCGAACGAAACGCTCGAGTCCGGGCGCGGCCAGCCCTCCGGAACGCTGTGAGTTACGACGACCACCGGCGCGCCGGTCGGGTGATGGCCCTCCCAGCCGTGCGCGACGTCGAAAGTGCGTCGGCCATAGACGATGACGCCTAGACCCATCGCCGCCGCTTCGCCCGTCGGCTCGCGTGGCGACTGTTCGGGCTGCGGCTTGCCGTACCAGGTGAAAACCTTGTCAGCGCGGTCGGCGGAGTCGGCAACAAACCCGTCGAGCGACACCGACATGTCAGCAACCACCGTTGCCATGGCAACTTCTCTCCCGTGATCGGACGCGGTCAGGCTTCCTGCACGATCTCTAGCCCGTTGCCGTCCTGGTCGCGGAAAGCGAACATGGGCGGCACGCCCGGCCAGCGCAGCACCTCGTCGGCACTGGCGCCGCTGCCGAGCAGGTGCTGGCGGAACGCGTCCGCGTCGTCGACGCAGAGCCTGATCCCGGTCTCGACACTGGCCGGCGCACCCGGCTTGGCCGCGGTGAGGGCGATGGTGGTGCCGCCGCCAGGCGGCGCGACCTCGATCCAGCGGTGGCCGCTGCCTATCGGAATGTCGAGGGTCTTGTCGAGTCCGAGAACGGTGGTGTAGAACTCCAGCGCCTTCTCGGGGTCGCGAACGGGGACGCCGACAGTGCGCACTCGGGTGACCAGATTGGCCGAAGTCATGACTGCCTCCAGTCCTGCTGGTACAAGAGCGATCCGGGTGTGGTGAGCAGCTCGCCCGTCTCGAGCCAGGTCTTCAGGCCAGAGAGGATCATCGGCCAGCCGCCGTAGATCTCCGCGCTCGCGGTCTCGGGCAGCTCGTCGTGGGTGAGCACGAGCCGGCAGGAGTCCTCGACCTGCTCGATCTCCCACGTCACCCGGCTGGCGCCGGCGGCGCGGACCTCGTCGCTCCACAGCGCGGTCATGGTGTGCACCAGCTTGTGGGGCGGGTCAGCCTCGAGGACCGCGCCGTCGGCAAGTAGCCCCGGCGCGCCGGGGTGGCCCATCTCGAGCCGCGAGCCAGGCTTCCAGGCCGAGGTCACGCTGGCGCCGAAGTTGTACTTGCGGCGGATCTCGGGATCGGTGATGGCCTCCCAGAGTCGCTCTGGGGTCGTGCGGATGTAGATCTCGAAGATCTTCTCCATCAGCTTCTCCAATTCGTGCTTGATCTCGCTGAGCGCGGCGGCCCAGGGCTCTGCGTACTTGCTGACCCAGCGGTCGTGAATGAGGCGGATCGGCACGGGGTTGAGGAAGTGCAGCTTCTCCCGGCCGTGCTTTCGCGGCACGACGAGTCCCGCGTCCTCAAGCACCTTGAGGTGCTTCATCACGCCGAACCGCGTCATGGGAAACCGCTCCTCCAGCGCGGTCAGCGTCTGGCCATCCGCCCGGAACAGCGCGTCGAGCAGCTCACGCCGTGTCGGATCTGCCAGGGCCCGGAACACCTCGTCCACGCATCGAAAATACGTGACTAATTAGTCACATGTCAACCGTGCCAGAGTCCAGGGCAGGGGCCGCCGGGCAGCTAGCCGCCGACGGCGCACTGCGCTCGGCTGCACTCCCAGCGTGTCGGCCGCGGAGGGTCGCCGCGGCCTGGCGGCCGGGCACGGCATACCGTTCAGTCATGGTGCGTTCTGGCTGGCCCTCGGTCTCATACGCGCAGTGGAGCGCCACGTGCGACACCCTGCACGCGCACACTCAGGTGCTGGGCAAGCTGGCGGTCGCGTTGGCGCCGCCCGAGCCGCAGTTGCAGCACGCCGCGCTGCGACTGACCGCCAGAGGGTGGGAGACTGCAGCCCTGCCAGCCCCCGATGGGTCGGGCCGCCTCGTTGCGGCGCTGGACCTGCGGTCGCACCACGCGGTGATCGAGCACAGCGGCGGCCGGACGGAGCTGATCCCGCTGACACCCGACCGGGCCGTGGGCGACGTCACCAGGGACGTGCTCGCGGCGGTGCGCGCGATGGCCGGGCCGGTGACCATCGATCCGAGGCCGCAGGAGGTCGGCTGGCACGTGCCGCTGGACGCCGACACCGAGCACGCCCGCTATGACACCGACCAGGTGACGGCGTACTTCGAGGCGGCCGGCCGGGCCGCCATGGTGCTGGCGGAGTTCCGCGCGCCATTCCGCGGCCGCTCGACGCCCGTCAACGCGTGGTGGGGATCCTTCGATCTGGCCGTGAGCATGTTCTCCGGGCTGCCGGCCGAGCCACCGTCGCAGGACTTCATCATGCGCAACTCGATGGACGCGCAGGAGGTCGCGGTCGGCTGGTGGCCCGGCGATCCGCGGTACCCATCGGCGGCCTTCTACGCCTATGCCCATCCAGCGCCCGACTCCGTCGGCCAGGCGGTCCTCACGCCGTCGGCGGCCCGCTGGGAAGCGAGCCTCGGCGAGTTCGTGCTCGACTGGGACGACGTGATTGCCAGCCCGGATCCGCACGCGGCGGGGCTCGAATTCGCCCGATCGGCGTTCAGCTATGCCTGCGCGGTGTGCGAGTGGGATCCGAAGCTCGTCGCGACCGCCCAGGGGTCGCCACCCCCCGTCGGATAACACGCTCAGCAGGCGGTGCCGGACCACGGCGAGCGCTGCCGCTTCGGCCGAAGTACCTGCCCGGCCACCTGACGGCCGAGCAATCGCTGCCCCTCGCAGCTGCGGCAACTGATGACGCCCGACTCGAGCGTGACCGGGTCTGCGGCTTCGTGCGCGGGCTTGCCCAGGCAGTAAATTGTCCCTTTTATTCTGGCAAAACCCCCACGATGTCTTCCGCGCGCACCACCGACGGCCTGGCAGTGGCATCCTGTCGGGGTGACCGATCCGACGCCGCAGCCGCCGACCCGACGGGCCCGGCTGTGGCAGGCCGCTGAGGCGAGGAAGATCCCGCTGCGGGCGATCCTGGCCACGGTCGGTGTGGTGGTGCTTGTCTACCTCGCCGCCGAGCTGATTGA
>JASHSZ010000745.1 GCA_030040815.1 Streptosporangiaceae bacterium | reverse complement strand
CTCGCGATGGGCCCCGCGACCTGAGCGCAAGCGGCGAGCCGCGCCTCGACGGCGGCCTGGGCTAGCTCGACTGCCTCGGCGCGCGAATCCGTCGTGGTCTGCACCTGGAGAAACTGCGGCTCGGTGCCCGCCGCGCGCCGCTGTGCTGGCATGCGCCGATCGTACGCCCGCCGGACGGGATCGCGCGCCGGTGCGCGCCCAGCAGCGCGACCACCAGCCGACCGCCAGCACCACCGCGAGCACCCCCGGGCCGACGATGACTGGCGACCGCCGATGGGTGCTGGGGTAGCTGCGGGCGCAGGATGCCCGCACCCGCAGCTACCGCCAGGCGCTACCTGCGGCTTGGAACCTGACCGCTAGTAGCCGTATCCCCCGCCGCTCGAGCTGGGCGCGGTCGTAGACGAGCTCGACGAGGAGCCGAGCGTGCTACCCGTTGGGGTCATCGCCCACCACAAGCCGCCGGACAGGTTCAGGCCGTTTCCGGAGATCATGCCCGCGGCAGTGTCGCCCGAGTAGGTGTAGAGCGGGTGCCCGTCGTAGGTTGCCTGAACCTGGCCGCCTGACCGGGTGATTGTGCCGAAGCCCTTCGGGAGCGACGTGCCAGCCGCCGCAGTGGGCTTGCCGAGCAACGGCGGCCAGTAGGTCGCGCACGTGCCCGTGCACTTCGACATTGTCGATGTGTCGATGGCAAACCAGTACAGGGTCTTGCCCGCGGCGTTGGTCAGCACCGTGCCCTTGCTGGTGCTGCGGGTCATGATCGTGACGGTCGAGGCGTGCGCGCCGCTCGCCGGGCTCGACGACGAACTCGCCGACGGGGTCGAGCTGCCGCAAGCCGCGATCAGCGCCACGCCGGCTATCAGGACAGGCGCCGCGAAAAGCTTCGCGCACCTTCGGTTGCGCATGGCCACATCTCCGTTCCTCTGCAGTAGTCCTTTCCTCTCACTACGTGGCCCCGGCCGAGAACGTTCACCCGGGCTCGGCGTCCTGCATTCGCTGACACAGCCAGGTCAGCGATTGCGGGTACCGGTAGTCGATGCCGGAGTGGGTCGCATCAAACAGCTCGAACCGGACGACCTCGTCGCTGACGCCGATAGCCCGCAATTCGTCACGGAACGCCGCAGCCCCGATATCCAGGAAGTGCTCGTCCTTGGTACCCGCGTCGATCCAGATGGCCCGCAGCGACCGCAGCGCGTCGGCGTACCTCGGAACCATCCGGACCGGGTCGAGCGCCAGCCAGCGCTGCCAGATCACTGGTCGCACCGCGCCGGTGCGCGGGTCAAAGGGCAGCTCCACCGAGCCGTCGGGATTGGCGGAAAAGGCCGCTGCCACCCCCAGCACGAGGAGCAGCGGCAGGTCGGCTGGACTGGTGAACGACACCCGCGACCGGAAGTCCCGCCACCACGCCCAAATGTCGCCGTCGTAACCGCGCAGCGCCCGGACCGCGGCGCCGAAGTCCTTCAGGTAGCAGTACTCATACAGGCTGTCGCCGGCGTGCGCGGCCAGCGCGCCGAACACGTCGGGCCGCAGCATCGGCGTGATCATCGCGCCGAAGCCGCCGCTCGACTTGCCCATGACGGCCCGGTGGCTGCGATCGGCTAGCGTGCGGTAGGCCGCGTCGACGGACGGGACCACCTCCTGGCAGAGGTAGGAGTGGTACTGGCCGGTACCCGGTGAGTCGACGAACTGGCTACCGCCGTAGCTGGTCCAGGCGTCGACGTAGACGACGATGGCCGGAGGCGCGTGCCCGGCCGCGAACACGGCGTCAGCGGTCTCGGTGAACGGCTGACGGAACGGAGATCGGTTGCGCCACATGGTCAGGTGGCCGGTGTAGCCCTGCAGCACGTAGACCGCTGGGTACCGGCGACCCGGCTCAGCGGCATAGCCCGGCGGGGTGTACACCCAGAGCGGCCGCTCGTGCGGGTCGCCCAGCGGGTTGCCGCGCAGCTGCTCGCTGACAATGACGTGCTCGTTGATGACTCCCGCCAGATCGGCCGACCATGGCAGCACGGCGCCCTCCTGGCTGCGGCGTGACGCTGACGGCCCCATCACATCACCGCCACGCCCGGGATTCACCTCGCGGCTACCAAACTGCCTGTTCGTGCGGGTCCTGGTGGCATACGGTCGGAGGGTGAGCGTCGCGGCTGCAGGACCCGAGTCGCGTCAGCCGGCGGATCCCGCAGCCACCGACCTGGCCCGCAGGTCTTCATCCGGCGACGCGACGGGCCAGGACCTGGCAGAGCAGCGGCTGTCCCGGGCCATCAGAGATCTCACCCGGTCCGAGGGCGCGGTCCGGCCGTCTCCCGACGATCCGATCCGGCCCGGTAGCGGGCTCTCGGTCGGCCGCTGCGTGGACCTGCTCGGCGCGCAGCTGGCCAGCCGGCACCTGGACCTGGCGGCGCGCTGGCTGCGAGCCCGCGGGGCGGGCTACTACACCATCGGCTCATCCGGCCACGAGGGGAACGCCGCCGTCGCGGCCGCGCTCCGGCTCACCGACCCGGCCCTGCTGCACTACCGCTCGGGGGCCTTCTACCTGGTCCGTGCCGCGCAGGCACACCCGCCCCGGGACGGCGTAAGCGACGTGCTGCTGGGCCTGATGGCGGCCGCGGCCGAGCCGATCGCCGGCGGACGGCACAAGGTGTTCGGCCACCCCGAGCTGCACGTGATCCCGCAGACGTCGACAATCGCGTCGCACCTGCCGCGCGCGGTCGGCCTGGCGTTCGCGGTCGGCCGGGCGGCCAAGCTGGGCCTCGAGACACCGTGGCCAGAAGACTGCCTGGTGGTCTGCAGCTTCGGCGACGCGTCGGTCAATCACTCGACCGCGGCTGGAGCGCTTGGCATGGCGTCGTATTGCGCCTACCAGCGACTGCCGCTGCCGATCCTGCTGGTGTGCGAGGACAACGGTCTGGGCATCAGCGTCCGGACCGCGCCGGGCTGGATCCAGGCGATGAACTCCGCGCGACCCGAGATCAGGTACTTCAGCGCCGATGGCGCCGACCTCGCCGACAGCTACGACACCGCCGTCGCCGCGGCGGCCTGGGCGCGGGAGCATCGCCGCCCAGCATTCCTGCACCTGCGCACCGTCCGGCTCGGCGGCCACGCGGGGAGCGACGTGGAGTCCGGGTACCGCACGCCCGCCGAGATCGCCGCTGACACGACGCGCGACCCGCTGCTCGGAACCGCCCGGCTGCTGGTCGAGGCCGGCGCGCTCACCCCTGCCGAGATCATCGACCGCTATGAGGCAGTACGGGCGCGCATCCTCGACGTGGCCGACGCCCTCGCTGGAACCGCGCAGCTGAGCACCGCTGAGCAGGTCATGGCCCCGATCGCGCCCCGCCGCCCGGCAATCGTCGCGGCGGATATCGCGGCGCGATCGCGACACCCAGCGCGCCGACCCCACGAGCAGCCGTCGGCAGAGCCTGCCGACACCGAGCCAGAGCCTGCCGACACCGAGCCGCTGACGCTGGCACAGGCGATCAACCGCGCGCTCGGCGACGAGCTAGCTCAGCGGGCTGACATGATCGTCTTTGGCGAGGACGTCGGCCGCAAGGGCGGCGTCTACGGCGTGACCCGAGGGCTGCAGCGCGCCTTCGGCGCGAGTCGCGTGTTCGACTCGCCGCTGGACGAGCAGTCCATCCTGGGCGTCGCGCTGGGGGCGGGCCTGGCCGGCCTGCTGCCGGTGCCGGAGATCCAATACCTCGCCTACCTGCACAACGCCGCTGATCAGATTCGCGGCGAGGCCGCGACACTGTCGTTCTTCTCCCGCGCCCAGTACCGCAACCCGATGGTGGTCAGGGTCGCGGCCCTGGCCTATCAGCAGGGCTTCGGCGGGCACTT
>JASHSZ010000744.1 GCA_030040815.1 Streptosporangiaceae bacterium | reverse complement strand
ACTGCGCCCGCGTGGACGGCCTCGTACCGGCGCCGGTCGAGGTCGGCGACCTTGCCCGCGGTCGTATGCAGGTCCGGTCCGTCCGGGCGGGGTGCAGAGGCGTCGGCCGACGCGGGGGCGTCGGCCGACGCGGATACGTCGTTGGCCATGCCGGACAGGGTAGGCCAGAACTACTGGCCAGCGCGGTTACGGGTGGCGAAGCCAAGGCCTACGGCCAGGCAGGACAGGGGATCGTCTTGATCGTGTGCCGGTACGGCGACTGCGTCACCGGCCGGAGCTGCTGCACGGTCGTGACCGCGAGCAGCGGGTCCGGCAGCTCGCCGAACATGTCCAGGGAGTGCGGATACCCAGCGGGCCGGACGAGGTCGAGTGGCCGGTCGCCGCGTCGTGCATGGAGACCAAGGAATCCGAGAATGGGTCCGCCGGGATCGGGGGCGGCGCGGAACGGGCCTCGTGCACCGTGGCAGGCTGCCGTCATGACCGACGAAGGACTGCAGTCCCGGCGGCCGCTGGCGGCGGCGGCGCTGCGCGCGGCCGTGCTCGCGAATTCGGCGTTGTATACCAGCGTCGAAGTGGTCGCCCGGACGGGGTCCACGAACGCGGACCTGCTGGCCGCGGCCAGGGCTGGCGCGGCGGCGGGATCGGTGCTCGTTGCGGAGGAGCAGACCGCCGGCCGGGGGCGGCTCGACCGGAGCTGGCACAGTCCGTCGGGCGCCGGGCTGACCTTCTCGGTGCTGCTGCGTCCGACCGGGCTAGCGCCGAGCAGCCGAGGCTGGCTGCCCCTGCTGACCGGCGTGGCGGTTACTCGAGCGCTCGCCAACCAGGCCGCCATCGATGCCAGGCTCAAGTGGCCAAACGATGTGCTGGCCGACGGTTCTGGAGGCCCGGGCAAGCTGGCCGGGATCCTGGCCGAGCAGGCCGGTGGCGCCATCGTGGTCGGCGTGGGCCTTAACGTCAGCGCCACGCGGGCGGAGCTGCCTTCGGGTCAGGCCACCTCGCTACTGCTCGCGGGCGCCTCGACCCTAGACCGGCAGGCGATCCTGACCGCGGTGCTCCGCGAACTGGAGCAGTGGTATCTGCGCTGGACTGGTACCGCCAGGCCGGGCGACCCGGACGGATCCGGACTCCGCGCCGCTTACCTGGGGATCTGCTCGACCCTCGGCCAGGAGATCCGGGTCGAGCTGCCGGGCGGCGGCGTGCTGGCTGGCCGCGCCGACGACGTAGATGACGTGGGCAGGCTCCTGGTCACCGGGCCGGACGGCGTGCACGCGGTGAGCGCGGGCGACGTCGCGCACGTGCGGCCGGCCGGTAGGCCCGGGCCAGGTGGTGCGGGTTTGACCTGACGTGACGTCGGCTGGGTGTTCGGCGCGTTTCCGGGCCGTCTCCATCCGGATGTCGTGCGACGATGTGTCCGTGAGCAGCACGGCTGGGCTTGTCGGGGGCGAGCGGACCGTCCTGCGGCTGCATCCGCACTGGAAGACGGTGCTGCGGCCGCTGCTCATCCTGGCCGCGACCGTGGTGGCGCTGCTGGTGGTGCTGATCATGTTGCCGTCGATGCACGACGGCGCGCTGGTGCGGCTGGGGCTCGCGGCGCTCGCCGTGGTGATCATCGTGGCCTTCACCGCCGTCCCGCTGCTGCGCTGGCGGACCACCAGCTACGAGCTGACGACGCGCAGGCTGCGGCTGCGGGCGGGCATCCTCACCAGGCGAGGCCGGGATTTCCCGCTGATGCGGATTAGCGACGTGTCGTTCGCGCAGGACCCGCTGGACCGGCTGCTCGCCTGCGGCCGCCTGGTGGTCGAGTCGATGGGAGAGCACGGGCAGCTGGTGCTGACTGAGATCCCGCAGGTCCAGCACGTGCAGTCCGTCCTGTTCCAGCTGGTGGAGGACGAGCAGCAGCGGCTGGCCAGAGAGCAGCAGTAGGCGCACCGGGTTAGCCTGAGCTGGTGGCAGAGCTACCACGGCAGATCTCGGTCCGCGAGGTCGGACCGCGCGACGGGCTGCAGAACGAGGATCCGGTCCCCACCGCCGCGAAGATCGAGCTTATCGACCGACTCTCGGCGACCGGCGTGCAGCGGATCGAGGCCGTGTCGTTCGTCCGCCCCGAGGTCATCCCGCAGATGGCCGACGCGGACGAGGTGTGGCACCGCATCCACCGCGCTGACCAGATCAGGTACTCCGCGCTGGTGCCGAACGCGCGCGGCGCGGTGCGCGCGCTGGATAACGGGCTCGGTGAGATCGAGGCCGTGGTATCGGCATCCGACACGCACAACCGCAAGAACGTGAACCGCAGCACGGCGCAGTCCCTGGACGAGATCGCCGAGATCATCCAGCTGGCGCACGACCGGGGTGTGAGCTGCCAGGTCATCGTCTCGACCGCGTGGGGCTGCCCGTACGAGGGTGACGTGCCGGTGGATCGGGTCGTCGCCGTGGCAGGCCGCGCGATCGCGGACGGCGCCGACAGCGTGTCGTTCGGCGATACGACCGGCATGGCGACACCGGGCCGGGTGCAGCGCCTCATCGGTGAGTTCCGATCCGCGCAGCCAGACGCCCAGCTCAACCTGCACTTCCACAACACCCGGGGTACCGGCCTCGCCAACGTGCTGGCCGCGCTCGAGATGGGCGTGGCCGACTTCGATGCGTCGGTGGGCGGGCTGGGCGGCTGTCCGTACGCGCCCGGCGCCACCGGCAACATCGCCACCGAGGAACTTGTGCACATGGTCGAGGACATGGGCGTCTCGACGGGGATCGACCTGGATGCGCTCATCGACGCGGCGGCCGACGCGGAGCGGATCATCGGCCGTGTGCTGCCATCCCAGGTGCTGAGAGCAGGGCCGCGATCTCGGGTTATCGGCGTCTGAGTCGCTGCGGCCCGCGGCCATTCGTCGCCAATGTTTGATCTGTGTTCTGGTGGTGACTTAGCGGCTGCCAACGGCGGGTTGGCAGAACGGAGTCACCACCCATGCGGCACAGATACCACTGGCTGACTGTCATCTGGGTCGTCATCGGCCTCGTCATAGCCTGGACGCACGCCTACATCACGGTAGCTGTGCTCAAGGTTGCCCTGTCGGCAGTGCTCGGCGTCTTGCTGTGGCCGCTCCTGCTGCTCGGCGTGCAACTGCACATTACCTAGGCCCGGTACCGACGCTCGGCCACTGAGCGTGCGGCCGGGACGGCGAGACCGCTCCCGCCGTCCCGACCGCACTTCACGTACGCTCGCGAGCGTGAGCGCTACAGAGGAAACAGCGGCGGGCGCCG
>JASHSZ010000743.1 GCA_030040815.1 Streptosporangiaceae bacterium | reverse complement strand
ATCGCCCAGACATTGGTGGCCGAGTCGGCAATCGTGCGCCCGAGCACGATTGCGTAGCGTGACACTGGCAGGGACAGCAGGCGGTCGGTGAAGCCCTCCGCCTTGTCCGCAGCGACGGCCACCGCGATGCCGCCGCCGGTGAACAGGACGATCGACGCCACATACGCCGGCACGAGGAAGCCGACGTAGCTCGTCGCGCCCGCATGGATCGCACCGCCGAAGACGTAGCGGAAGCTGAACAGGAACATGGCGGACTGTACGACGCCCAGGACGCAAAGGCCCGGTGTGCGCAGGTACTTCCGCAGCGCGCGCAGAGCGACCTGGCCGGCAGCGGCCATCAGTCCCGGCGTCCGGGCCGGGCGGCCGGGCAACTGGATGGCGGTCACGGCGGTCATGACGCCCTCCCCGCGGCTAGCTGGCCGGTAGTCGACGCCGCAGGCCGATCACTGGCTCGGTCGCCGGCGCCGGTCAGCACGCCGAACACCTCGTCGAGGCTGGGCCGACGCAGGCCGATCTCCTCAACGGCGATCGAGGCGTCCTGCAGCCTGCCGATGACGGTCGCCAGCTGGGCCGCCCCGCCCGGTGCCAGCGCCGTCACGCGCTGCCCCGTCGGCTGGAGCCGGGCCGGACCCGCCGTGACCTGCTCGAGGATTGTCACAACAGCCGGCAGCGTCGCCGCGTCGCTCACCGCGACGTCGATCACGTCCTGGCCGATGCTGGCCCTGATCTCGCCCAGCGGGCCGGCGGCGACGACCCGGCCGTGGTCGATCACCACGACGTGATCGGCCAGCTCGCCGGCCTCCTCCAGGTAGTGCGTGGTGAGCAGGATGTCCGTGCCGGCCGAAGCGAGATCGCGCACGGCGGCCCAGACCTCGCTCCGGCCGACCGGATCCAGACCAGCCGTGGGCTCGTCGAGCAGCAGCAGCCGCGGACTGCCGACGAGACTGGCGCCGAGATCGAGACGGCGCCGCTGGCCGCCCGAGTAGCTGCCGCTGCGCCGGTCCGCGACGTCGGCCAGCCCGAGCTGACCGATGACCGCGGCGGCGGCGCCTCGTGCGGCGATCCGGCCATGGCCGAACAACCGCGCGGTCATCTCGAGGTTCTCCCGCCCGGTCATCGTCGGCTCGACCGCCGCGAACTGGCCGGCCAGGCCGATTTCCCGTCGTACCCTCGCGGCGTCGCGGACGACATCCTGCCCGAAAACCCGTAGCCGGCCGCCATCCGGCCGGACCAGCGTGGCGACGCAGCGGACGAATGTCGTCTTTCCGGCTCCGTTAGGCCCGAGCACGGCCAGGACGCTGCCCGGCCGAGCGCTGAGCTCGAGCCGGTCAAGCGCTGTGACCTTGCCGAACCGGACCGTGAGGTCGTGCGCTTCGATCAGCGGAACACCGGAGGCGTCCGCAGTCGCGGTGGTCATGGTGGTCTCCCCGTCGTGAGATTGCTCGTCAGCCCGGCGAATCACGGGACCCAACGAGTTATGTCGCGAAAGATAGTATCCAGATAACTAGTCCTCATGCAACGCGTTCCTATGCGACTAGTTTTCAGGTACGTCAGCGTCGCCTGCCCAGACCGACGAATGGCTGCACGAGTTACTAGTTGCCTAGCAACTAGTAGAGTGGGCTCGTGGACAGCGACTTCCGGCCGTCTCCGCTCGCGCTCGCCGTGCTGAGCCTGCTGCACGCGGCACCCCTGCATCCGTACGCGATGCAGCGCCTGCTCAAGGAATGGGGCAAGGACGCTGTCGTCAACGTCGGCCAGCGGGCCAACCTCTACAAGACCATCCGCCGGCTGCTCGACGCCGGGCTGATCGCGGTGCGCCAGACCGAGCGCGACCAGCAGTATCCGGAGCGAACGGTCTATGAGCTGACCGAGGCCGGTAGCCGGGCCACCCTTGACTGGCTCACCGAGATGCTGTCCCGGCCGCGCAATGAGTTCCCGCAGTTCCCCGCGGCGCTGTCCTTCCTCATGCTGCTCGCGCCCGCCGACGCCGCGACCGTGCTGGCGGAGCGCGCCAAGGCCCTGCGCAGCCAGCTCGCGGCGGCCGACGCCAGCCTGCTGACCAGCGGCGACCTGCCGCGCGTGGTGACGATGGACGACGAGTACTTGCACGCGATGCTGGCCGCCGAGGTTGCCTGGCTCGATGGTGTCGTCGCCGACGTGCGCGGCGGCGCGCTGACCTGGAGCGAGGACGAACTCGCGCCGATCGCCCGAGCGTCACTGCCGACCGGCGAGCTCGCACTCCGGCTGCCCAGGGAGACGTCGCCGTCGGCCGGGCGGTCCCGGCGGTGACGGCTGGTCCGCGCGGTCGCGCCCGGTTAGGTTCGCCAGCGGGCGCCGACGCTCGGCACGGCCACTCTCCACCAGCGACCGCAGGTGCGCGGTAAACGCGGCTAGCTGGGCCGGAGTGAGTGCGCGGGCGAGTATGCCGCCGATCGGCGGAAACCCTCCGGATTCGGCGTCGAGCGCATGAACCGGTCCCACGGCACCGGCGGGCGGGACGAGGTTACGGTCACCCGGAGATCAAGCCGCACGTCTCCGAACCTGGCCTGCTCCGCACGTCGGACCAGGTCACGAGAGCCCGGCGTACCTTCGCCCCGTACTCGGGATCGCCACCATGCCGGAGTGCAAGAAGCCAGCGGTGCCACCGGTCGGTCGGCTTGTCAGCGCTGCTCACCCTGTCGGTGGGCGGCTCGGCACCGCAAGGCATCGGCCGGCCGCTACCTGAGCGGATTCCAGTGGTCGCCCCACAACGACTTCCTGGCCTCACGGTAGGCCTCCCCCGCGCTCTTGCCGACAAGTTCGCTCCCGGCCGAGCCGTCCCGCAGGCACAACTCGAGCGTGACGAGCCCCTTGCGCTGCTGCGGTCGTCGCACGATCCGGCCTGCTGGCAGGACCGGATCGGGCGGCGCGCCCGACCCGGCCACGTCCGGGCGAACGGCCGCGACGTAGCTGAACTTCTCGTCCTCGTAGCCCAGCTCCGCGCCCTTGACCCGACGATGCACGGCGGAGCGCGGCAGCCGCACGCCGAAGTGACACCAGTCGCCGGCCGCTGCGAGCGGACACGGACCGCAGTGGGGGCAGGGCGCGGCAAGCCGGTAGCCGGCCGCCGTCAGCCGGTCGCGAGCCGCGAGGATCCGGCGATGGCCCGCAGGCGTGCCGGGCTCGATCAGCACGACCGCGGGCGCCGCACCGACGGCCAGCGCAAGGATCGCGGCCTGTTGTACCTCCGTCAACTCGCCGAGCACGTAGCTGATCGTCGCGAGATCCGCGACCGGCACGTCGCCGGCAGCCGGGTCCGCGACCGGCACGCCGGCGGCAGCCGAGTCCGCGACCGGCACGTCGCCGCCAGCCGAGTCCGCGACCGGCACGTCGCCGGACCGCGACGCCGGCTCGGCAGCGGACCGGTCGAGCGCAGGCTGCTCGCCGCGCTGACCGAGCGCGCGTCGGCCAGCAGGTAGCCGCCACGCCCGCCAGGTGGCTTCCGGAAGCACAGCGTCCTCGGCGGCGGCCAGTATCGCCTGGCCGACGCCGATCGCCGCTGCGGACTGCTCGAGCAGCGTCATCGCCCCGACGCTGGGCAGCTCGGTGGCGACCGCCCATGCGATGCTGCCCGTTCCGGACCCGAAGTCCAGCAGCGTCGCCGGCCTCCAGCCGGGCAAGGACAAGCGCGTCTGCCGCAGCGCCAGCCCGGCGGCCGCCGCTGTGGCCGGCATGCGGTACGCGGCGTACGCCGCTGCGTCGGCGCGGGTCGCGAGCGCCGGCGCAGCGGGGTTCGCACCCGACTGATAGGCGGCCATGAGGCGCTGCACGCCGACCGTGAGCGCTGGAACGTCCGCTCCTGCCAGGCCGGCCTCGATGGCGGTCGCCAGCGCCCCGGCGGCCACCACGCTCGTACCGGAACCGCTCACCTGCCCAACGCTAGCGGCGCTCGCCCGATCGCCGGCCGGGCCTTACTGTCATCCCATGGGAACTGACACTGAGCCAGGCTGGGCGCCGGATTCGTGCACGCTCACGGCGGACGGTCGACGGCTCCGGCAGGCTGAGTTCGGCGACCTGTTCGCCGAGACGGTGACGGCGATCGAGCGACCTGAGCTGACCCGGCTGCGGCTGCACCTCAATCCAAGCCCGAACGTCGCGGCCAAGGCGGCCGGGCTCGCGGCAGCCGAGACCGCGTGCTGCTCGTTCTTCACGTTCGCGCTGACCGCGGCTGCGGGCAGCCTCGTCCTCGACATCAGTGTCCCGGTGGCTCAGTTCCCGGTCCTCGACGCGCTCGCCAAGCGCGCCACCGTGGCCGTCTCCGCAAACTCTGCGGCTGACTAGCTCCCGGTCGGGAACCGCCGACTCCATCCGGCGATGGCGCCAGCAGCAGCGCCGGTCACCGGCTCGCGCGAATCAGGTCAGCCAGGCCAGGCGGCCACACCCGCTCGCTGGTGTTGTCCAGTTCGGCCAGCGTCCACCACCGCCACGCCGCGATGCCGTCCGCCGCGTGCATCGCGGCCACGTCCCCGACTAGCCGTCGCGGCTGGTCCGTGCGGGCGAGGTAGAGCCGCTCGTCCTGGGACACCATGCGGCCGGCATAGTCCATGTCGTACCGCCGCCGGAGCACCTCGCCAAGCAGCACGATGTCGGTCCAGCCGGTCTCCTCCGCCAGTTCCCGCAGCGCCGCGGCCGGGTAATCCTCCCCGTCATCGGCGCCGCCGCCCGGTGTGGCCCAGTGCCGGCCGTTCGGCGGTCCCTGGTCGTAGCGCATGAGCAGCACACGATCGTCCGGGTCGAGCAGGACGACGCGCGCCGCCCTGCGGACCGGCATGCCCAGGGCGGACTTACCGTCGTCAGTCATGCCGCCAGGATGCCCGACGGGCCGCAGACATTGCGCACGGGCCGCGGCCCGGCGGGGGCGATCGGGCCGGACGACCGCGTTCCCCCTGGTTGGCGGGTTTACGGGTTTTTGCTGTGGCCGCTGCGGCATGGCCGTGACTGGCTCAATTAGCACGGTCGAGACGGCATGATGGACGCGTGCAGCCTCCCGACCGCATGCCACCCGCGGCCGACACCCGGTGCTGACGCCGTGAAGACCATCCTCGTGGCGGCGTTCGTCTCCCTCGCGATCTCGCTCCTTGGCACGCCGCTGGCAATCCGGGGGTTCCGTCGCCGGGGAATAGGCCAGCTGATCCGCGACGACGGGCCGCAGGCGCACCAGACGAAGCGTGGCACCCCCACGATGGGGGGAACGGTGATCGTTCTCGCCTCCGTCGCGGGCTACTTCGCAGCCCACTGGCTGACCCACGACCAGACCTCGCCTGCCGGCCTCCTCGTGCTGCTGCTGATGACCGGGCTCGGGCTGGTCGGCTTCATCGACGACTTCATCAAGATCTACATGCACCGAAGTCTCGGACTGCGCAGCTGGGCCAAGCTGACGGGCCAGATCGTGGTCGGCGCGGTGTTCGGCTACCTGGTGCTGCGGTTCCCGGACAGGTTCGACCTCACGCCCGCCGACCCGTCGCTGTCCCTGCTGCGGGATATCGGGCCCACGCTGGGCACCCTGCCCTTCGTCGTCTGGATCGTCATCATGGTCGCGGCGTCGTCGAACAGCGTGAACCTGACCGACGGGCTGGACGGGCTCGCCACCGGCGCGGCCATCCTGGTGCTGGCTGCCTACGTGCTGATCGCCAACTGGCAGCTGCGCAACGACTGCATCAGCGGGCCGGTCGTGGCGCACTGCTACGCGATCGCCAGCCCGCTCGACCTGGCTGTCGTCGCCGCTGCCGCGCTCGGCGCGTGCCTGGGATTCCTGTGGTGGAACGCGCCACCTGCCAGGATCTTCATGGGCGACACGGGTTCGCTCGCCCTCGGCGGTGTGGTCGCCGGGCTGGCGGTGTGCACGAAGACCCAGCTGCTGCTGTTCGTACTCGGCGGGCTCTTCGTGATCATCGCGGCCTCGGTCATTATCCAGGTCGGGTTCTTCAAGATGACCGGCCGCCGGGTGTTCCGGATGGCTCCGCTGCAGCACCACTTCGAGCTGCTCGGCTGGGCGGAAACCACCATCGTGATCAGGTTCTGGCTGATCTGCAGCTTGTGCATCGCGCTCGGCCTTGCCATCTTCTATGTCGAGTGGCTGCCCGGCTGACGGGCTTGCCGGGTCCGCCCGCGCTCGCGATCGCCGGGCCGACTTTGAGGAGGCTACGTGAAGGCACTGGTGTTCCGGCACAGCCTGGCCCGCGAGGCGGCCGCCGCGGTTGGGGGCCGGGTCAGCCGGCGGGCGTACGTGTCCCGGTTCGGCCCGGTCCGGCTCGCCGATGTCACCGAGCCGGAGCTGCCGGCGCCCGACTGGGTGCGGGTGTCGACGACGTTCTCCGGGCTGTGTGGCTCGGATGTCAAGCAGATCCTGCTCAACGGCGCGCGCGACAACCCGCTGACGGCGCTCGTGTCATTCCCGCACGTGCTCGGGCACGAGGCGGTCGGCCGGCGCGCCGACACCGGCGAGCGTGTCGTACTCAATCCGTGGCTGTCGTGCGGACCGCGAGGCATCGAGCCACCGTGCCCGGCGTGCAAGGAGGGGCGCTACCCGTGGTGCCGGATGTTCCGGTCGGGCCTCCTGCCAGTCTCGATCCACCTCGGTAACTGCTCGGCCGCCGGCGGGGCGCACGCGGAGCGGTTCGCCGCGCACACCTCGCAGCTGTTCACCATTCCCGACGGCGTTTCCGACGAGGCGGCGGTGCTGGCCGACCCGGTTTCGGTGTCGCTGCGGTCGATCCTGCTCGCCCCGCCCCCCGAGGACAGCCGGCCGGTGCTGGTGTACGGCTCGGGGACGCTGGCGTTCGCGGCGATCGCGCTGCTGCGCCACCTGTATCCGACCGCGCAGGTGTGGGCGGCTACCCGGGCCGGCGCCCGGTCCGCGCTCGCGACCCGGCTCGGCGCGCACGCGGTGCTGTCCTCGGCCCCCGAAGAGCTCGTCGGCCAGGTCGCGAGCCGGTGCGGCGGCACGCCGCTGCGGCCGTGGAGCGGCCGGGACTGGCTGCAGGACGGTCCGGCCGTGGTGTACGACACAATCGGCTCGGTGCAGACCGTGGAGACCTCGCTCCGGCTGGTAGACACCGGCGGCAGCCTCGTCATCTCCGGGGTCGAGCCACCGAGACGGTTTGAGTGGACGCCGCTGTACTTCAAGGAAGTACGCGTCGTGGGTTCCAACGGCTTCGGCATCGAGGAGGTCGGCGGCGTGGCCAAGCACGCCATGGAGCACTACTTCGACTTCGTCGCCGCTGGCCTTGACCTGACGCCGGTCATCACCCACCGGTTCCCGCTGGAGCGCTGGCCAGAAGCGATCCTCACGGTGAAGAACGCGCGCCACACCGGCGCGGTGAAGGTACTGCTCGAGCCCAGCGGCTAATGAGGACCCCAGGTTCGTGGTGAGCCCGATCCATGGGACATCGGGCGCTGCCAGCTGGCGGAGCGGCCGATGGGCGCCGCGTAAAACCGGACCGCCCCGCGGCTCAGTGGGGCGGTCCGGCTCTTCCTATCGGTGTGCTACCGCTGCGTGGGCGTTACCACAGGGCGGCGAGATCCGCGGCGAACTTGGCCAGGTTCGGGACGCCCAGGCCGGTCGCCTCGTTGTAGAGCTGGCCGGGGTTGCCGGTGTAGAAGAGGTTGTCGTTCCCGGTGCCGACCTGGTTGAGCGGCGTGACCGGACTGTCAGGACCCGCGGCCAGGCTGTACAGGAACGGGTTCCAGAACCCGACCCGGTGGCCCAGGTAGGAGTCGATGACCGCGGTCGAGCCGTTGAACTGCGGCCCGATGAAGCTGGTGCCGCCCCAGCCGCTCTGCAGGACGGGCTGGTCGGCCTGCGCGAACGACGGCTCATACAGCAGGTAACCGCTGTAGGGATCCGCGTCCGCCGACACGTCGGGCACCGCCCGGCCGGTCCCCGCGCCTGACACGAGCGGCGGGGGGGACGTGAAGTTCCACTCTGTCGGCTCGATGAGGCTACTGCCGGGCACGACCGGCTCGTAGTCGGTCGGGGTCAGGTACTGGACTCCGTGGTAGTCCGAGGTGCCCGACACCAGCGTCTGATACGAGGGCTCGGGCGCGACGACGCTGAACCCGCCGCCGCCACCAACCACGAGCGACTCCGCTGCAGCCGGGTACGAAATACCCATGGTCTCCGCGGCCGCCTCCCACAGGTAATCCCAGCCCCAGGCGCGCTGGCTCGGGACGGTAACGGTGACCGACCCATCGGGGCCGGTGACCGGGCCGCTCCAGGGCGTGGTGGTGCCGCCCGACGCGGTCGCGTACGGGCTGTCCGCCGGTGTGTCGACGGACAGGTTCGTTGTGCCGATGTCACCCGAGGCGTCGTAGGCTCCGGAGTCGCCGGCCGCGTCAAACACCGACTGACCCTGGTCACCCAGCTCGAGAAACGCCTCGTCGAAGGCGGCTTCAAAGGCGGCCGTCTCCTGGCCCTCCGCAACAGCCGCGGCGACAATGGTCTCGGACTCGCCCCAGCTCGTCGACAGCGTATCTGCGATGTTCTGGCTGGCGGCGGTG
Organism: Streptosporangiaceae bacterium; assembly: GCA_030040815.1. The sequence goes on along the minus strand of JASHSZ010000743.1, from coordinate 7,262 downwards.
AAGAACGCGTCGATGAACCCTGGGTTGGTGTTCGGCGCCTGGTAGACGATCACGTTGGCGCCTGGAGCCAGTCCGCCGGACTGCTCCACGTCCAGGTCGGTCTCGCCCGTGCCGTCGGCGTTGCTCGGGGCGCCGGGCCCGCCGTCCACGTTGTCCACAGTCACGGTCCGGCCGGTGGTTGGCACGTGCGCGATGTTCCGCCAGAAGTACTGCGGCGCGCCGGGGTCAAGCGCAGCCAGGGTGACGATACCGATCGTCTCCCCGGCTCCGTCGGCCTTCGCGTACAGCGGGTCGAGGCCGTATTGCGCGGCGAAGTTAGACGGCAGATAGCTGCCGGGCTGATCTGCCGACGAGGACGAGGCCGGAGTGAGCGTGTCGCTCACGTGCACGGCGTGGCTCACGAACGGTGCATAGTTGGTCAGCCCGAGGATCGCGAGCACGTACTGCGCAAGCCGGTACGGCAGTTCCGGCGCTCCGGTCGCGCTGTAGACGGTCTGGGCCGGAACCGCGTAGCCATCGGCGCCGTGCTGCGCCGGGATGTGGTAGTTCTGCTGCGTGACGGACAGCGCCGCGTCGAACTCGCCGGCCGTCCCGGTCGCCGACACATCGACGTCGCCTGGGTACACCGACGTCGTGATGCCGAACGACGCCAGGTAGCTCGTCAGCGCGGAGACCACGTCCGGGCTCTGGCCGTATGTGCTGGCGAATTGGCTCACGGAGTCGAAGCTCTTGAGGCCGCCAGTCACGGCCGATTCAAGCTGGGAGAGGTTGCGCTCGTTCAGGATGAAGGAGACCTGCTCCGGGGTGCTGGACGGGGTATCACCGAACGCGGATGCGCCGGACAGCGCCGACGGGAGGATCCCGGTCGGTACGTGCTCAAGGGTGCTGGGCCCTGGGGTGGACGACGCCTGGGCGGAGCTGGCGGCTACCGCGGCGGGGGCTGCGACAGCCAGCACCCCCGCAGCCAGTCCAGCCCAAAGGCGGGTGCGAACGGAGACGGACATACGGGGACACACTCCTGAGGTTGCCTGCGGGTTGACATTCACGGATGAGATTGGAGATCTAGTGATCTTCAAGTCATCAGCGGGAGGAGCGGGTTGATTATCACATGGAGTCGGTTTACTAGACAGATTTTTCTGGGCTCGTTCGCTGGAATGAGAGATTTTCTCGGCGATCGGCCGCAGAGGAGGCAGCGGAGCGGCTGCCGCGCCGCCACTCGCTGCCGATCGGCAAGTCGTCGATCACGGGTGGTGACGGGCACGGCGTGCCGTCAGGCCGCAGTGATCGACGGATGGCGTGCACGTCAGAAGCGCTATAACGTCGGCTCTACTCATCACTCATCGCCGTTGCACGGAGTGGTCTTCACGCCATGAACAACCCGCTGCTGGCCAACGTGGTCTGCGGAAGCCCCGCGCGGAACCACGACTACGACTTCGCCCGCCGCGCTGTGCTGGATGCGTTGTATGCGGCAGGTGACATCCGAGCGGACGTCTACAACAACTACGACGCGGGCGAGGCGCTCGAAGCGGGCGATCTGCTCGTGAGCTACACGTCGCAGGTTCCGGTCGCCGCTGAGCAGTGCCAGGCGCTCAGTCGATACCTCGAGCGCGGCGGACGCTGGTTCGCCATCCACGGCAGCAACTCGGTCCGCGACAACCCCTACCTTCCCAGGATCCTTGGCAGCCGCTTCATCGCTCATCCGCCCTACATGCACTACTCGGTAACGGTGGCGAGCCCCGCCGATCCGCTCATGGCCGGGCTTGAGCCAACGTTCGACGTTGACGACGAGCTCTACGTCATTGAGCAGCACGCCGAGTTCGACGTACTGCTCGAGGCTCGCTGGGGCGGCGAAGCAATGTCCCAGTCGTTTCCCGACGCAGTGCGACCGCTGATGTATCGGCACCGCGTCGGCGATGGCGGTGTGCTCTACCTGGCACTCGGCCACTGCAACCGACCCTTCGATGTCCCGCGGCCGGGCATGCCCGACGCCCCGGATCGCCGCGGCCCATGGCAGCTGCCGGTCTATCAGGAGCTCATCCGCCGTGGCATCGACTGGGCTGCCAGCCGTCGCCCCCTGTAGCCAGACCTGCCGCGGTGCGCCTCAGCGAGCCGCCGCGGGCTTGCACCGCGTGGCCCCAGCGCGGCGGCCGGGCCCCTGACATGCTCGGGCCCCTGACATGCTCGGTCCTCAGCTCACTGCTTTCTTCACGAGCGCGGCGATTCTTGCCTCGTCGGCGGCGGTCAGCCTCGTCAGCGCGAAGTCGGTCGGCCACATGGTGCCGTCGTCCAGATTCGCCTTGTCGCTGAACCCCAGCGTCGCGTATCTGGTCTTGAACTTCTGCGCGCTCCGGAAGAAGCAGATGAGGTTGCCGTCCTTGGCATAGGCGGGCATGCCGTACCAGGTTCTCGGCGAGAGGTCCGGCACGGTGGCTTTGATGAGGGCATGGAGTCGCTCGGCCATGACCCGATCCGGTTCCGGCATCTCGGCGATCTTCGCGAGCACCTCGCTTTCCCCGTCGGCCTTGGCGGCGCGCGTACCGCGGCGCCCGGTTGCCTTCAGCTCGTCGGCACGCGCCTTCATCGCGGCGCGTTCCTCGGGCGTGAATCCCTCGTACGTCTTCTTGCTCGCGGTGGTGCTCTTGGCGGGCTTCTTCGGGTCGTTCAATGCGGGTCTCTCCCTACCTTGATGGGGACGACCCTCATGCTAAGGAGCCGCCACGGCGGGCGCGCGCATGCCCGCCCGGCGACCAGGCAGGTGCTTTCCGGTTCAGCTGTCGAGCAGGCTGGCGCTGGGCGGGCTGCTGGCTGGGGCTGGCGCGTTATGCCCGGTTCCGGGTAGCCACATGGTGATGTGGGCAGGCTGGAAGGCTTCATGGACGACGCCGATGAGGTCGCTGCCAACCGCATCGAGATCGACGGTCTGGCGTAGCCGCGCGGTGAACGCAGCCACGACGGCGTCGTAGCGTGCCCTGTTGAATCGGCGGTCGACGAGATGCTGCACCCGCCTGCGCAGCGGGTTGAACAGGGCCGCGATCGCGAGCGTGGCCACTGCCACGGCCGCCGAGCCCCTGATCGGCAGCACCCTGGTGGCCAGCAGGATCAGGCCGGTGAACACACCGCCGAGCAGCGCCGTGATCAGCGTGTACGAGACCACCCGGCTGATGCTGCGGTTGAGCTCGTACAGCCGGTACTTCAGTACCGCCACGCCCATGCAGACGGGCAGGGCCGCCGCCCCGACGTTCATGAGCGTGGCGACTACCAGCCCGCTCCCCCAGCCAGGGGCTTCGCCCGCGGAATGCCCACCGCGGCCCCGGCCCCAATTCGGATGCGATGTGCCAAGCGTAGGCATCCTACGTTCCGAAATCGTTACGAACAACGGGTGTTCGCGGCCGACTTCCCGGCGGCGTTCGGCTCGTTGCGCTAGCCCTGGCGCGCTAGCCGAACGTGAAGTCGTAAGCCTGCACGCCCGGAGAGACGCTCAGCAGCAGCGTTCCGGTGCTTGGCGTGCCGGCCTGGTACAGCGTGTAGAGTCCCGGCACCCCGCCCACCGTGATGGTTGCGTACGGGCGGCCGTTGAGGCTCTCCTCGATGGTCCCGCTGCCGCCGAGCACGAGGTAGACGTCCTTGGCCAGGAAGCGGAGCTCCATTTCTGCGCCGGGGCCCGCGGTCGCCTCCTCCGCGTGCTCGGTCCAGGTCCCTGACCAGCCCATGCCGCCCAGCGGAAGCGAACTCGGGAAGTGGTACGTCGCGGGCGCGTTCGCCGCGACGGCGTCGCTCGGGACGAGGTACTGCAGCCGCTCGTAGCCGACGTAGGTCTCGGGGTTCATCTCGCCCGTCGGCGTTAGGTCGGGCACATTCGTGGGCGGCGGAAGCCGCAGACCTGGATGTGCGTCGCCGAGCAGTTCGCGGATGAGCTGCTCGGTTGTGGAGTAGTCGCCCTCGCCGAAGTTCACGTGCCGCACGATGCCCTGGGCGTCGATCAGGTAGTCAGCGGGCCAGTACTCGTTGTCGTAGGCATTCCAGGTCTCGTAGTCGTCGTCGATCGCAACCGGGTAACGCACGCCGAACGCGGCCGCCTCGGTCCGAACGTTCGAGACGACGTGCTCGAACGCGAACTCCGGAGTGTGCACGCCGACCACCACGAACCCGTCCTTGGCGTAGTCGCGATACCAGGCCTCGACGTGCGGCAGCGTGCGCTGGCAGTTGATGCAGGAGTAGGTCCAGAAGTCGACGAGCACGACCTTGCCGCGCAGTTGCGCCATGGTCAGCGGCTTACCACCAGGCGTGTTCAGCCAGGCGGTGATGCCCTTGAACTCAGGGGCCGGGCCGCAGTCTACGAGCGCGGTCGCATTCGAGTTGCACTTGGTCAGCGAGGTAGCCTGCACGCCGGTGAGGTCGTTGAGCTGACTGCGTATGGTGGTCGAGCCTTGGAGTGCGGTCGAGTAGCTTGGCACGTCGCGCTCCAGGCCCTGGAACGCGTTGGACGCGATCGCAACCGCCATCACGATCATCACCGCGCCGCCCACTAGCCTGGCCTGCGGGGCGTGCCGGCGCAGCGCGCTCAGCCGCTGCGATAGCTGCCCGCCGGCCAGCGCGATGACCAGTAGCGGTACAGCGGTGCCGACCGCGAATCCCGCGGTGACGAAGACAGCTGTCAGCCCGACTCGGTGCGTCGCACCGACCACGGTGATAGCCGCCAGGATCGGCCCGGCGCACGGCACGTACAGTAACCCGAGCGCAAGTCCCAGGACGAACCCGCCGCCGCGGCCGCTCGGCCGGCGCGTCCTGATCCTGGCGAACGGGCGCTCGAGCAGCGCACCGAGCGGCGCGATCAGGTAGCCGAGACCGACCAAGATCAGCAGCGCGATGCCCGCGTCCCGGAGCGAATCCTGCGGCAGGTGCAGCAGCGAGATGATCTCCGATCCCGCGAGGATCAGGACGCTGAAGCTCAGCGCCAGGCCGACAACGACGGTCACCGCACGGGCGACGCCAGCACTCGACGGGGCATCGTCTGCCGAAGGCTGCCCGGAAGGGCTCGTGCCAGTCACCCCAGCGACCAGCACGACCGGAAGCACCGGCAGAATGCACGGCGAGATGCCGGCCAGGAAGCCAGCGACCACCCCGACGAGCACGAGCCCGATCACGCGGCCACCCTCGCTCTCACGGCACTGGCCTGCACGTCAGTCATTCGTAACCGACCGCCGTTCCGGCTTGGTCCGGGATCACCCGGCCGTGCGGGGGTGTCAGCCGGAGTCGTTCCACGCAGTTTCCACGTATGGGCTGGCTAGTCCGGCGGCGCTGCCGCAGCATGGAGGTACGCATGTGGCGCGGCGGATCCGAACCCGCTGACAGCCGCATCCCCGACGGAGGGGTAGGCATGGAACTAACGGCAGGGAAAGTCGCCGTCGTCACCGGAGCGGCAAGCGGCATCGGGTTCGCGCTGGCCAGCCGTTTTGCCCGCGCAGGCCTCGACGTGGTGCTCGCCGACATCGAGGTGCCGGCGCTCGCGGCGGCCGAGCATAAGATCGCCGATCTTGGCGTGAACACCCTAGCCGTGCCTACCGACGTGAGCGACGAGGCGGCCGTGCAGGCTCTGGCCGCCGCGGCGGTCGAGCGCTTCGGCGCCGTCCATGTGGTGTGCAACAACGCGGGCGTAGAGAGCGATGCCGACCCGTGGTTCGGCCCGGTTTCAGCCTGGAAGTGGGTTCTCGGGGTCAACTTGTGGGGAGTCATCCACGGGATCCGGGCCTTCCTGCCACACCTGCTCGGCCAGGGCGGCGGCCACTTCGTGAACACCGCCAGCATCGCCGGGCTGTACCCCGGATTCGCTCCCTCCTACGACGCGTCCAAGCACGCGGTCGTCGCCATCTCCGAAGGCCTCTATAACTCGATGTCGCTGGCCGGGCTTCCGGTCGGCGTGAGCGTCCTGTGCCCCGGCTGGGTGCGTACCAGCATCATGGACGCCTCGCGCAACTGGCCGGCCAGCCTCGGAGAGCAGCCGCCGCCCTCGCTCGGCTCCGAAGTCGTATCTAAGTACGTGCGGCGCGCGATCGACGAGGCGATGCGGCCGGCCGCTGTCGCCGATCTGGTGGCGGACGCAGTCGTCGAAGGACGGTTCTGGGTGTTTACCGAGCAGTCCTTTGTCGACCTCGTCGTCCGCCGTTGGCAGCGCGTCGCCGAACGCGCCAATCCGGACCGGGGCGTGGACCTGCCCGGTATGCCGCCAAGTGCGCAACTGCGTGAGGAGGTCCTGGCACTGCTCGGGCTGGTCAGCCCCGAGTGAGGGCCGCGGCCTGACCGCACCAGTACCGGTCGCGCAGCTGCGCGAAACCTGCTAGCCGCGACCTGGCTTGGGCAGGGCGAGCGATCCGCCGTCGAGGTTCTTGATACCCGTGCATAAGGGAACGGGCGCGCCCTCGCCGGCGTCCGCGGGCGGCCACGCCGTTTCCCTGGCCGGTGCGGTGAGCCGACCGCGCCCAGGCCGCTGACCCGGCACGGCCGCCGGAGCCGAACGGCGCCAGCCTCGCTTGTCGCGCCGAATGATACGCCTGAGAATTACGTCACTGCGACGACTAGTGCGCTGGCAGGCCTTTGGGATGAACTGCGGCAATCAGATCGACTCACCGAGCTTTACAGACCGTCAGCGCAGTGGTCTAATGAATTCCGAGTCGAACTCCGCTGCAGCCTTCTGTGACGCCAACCCCTTATTACCCGGTGAGGTTTACTTCAGGCTGCGATTCACGAGAAAGGAAGTCACCATGAGCGAAGCCGACGAGAGCGCTGCCGAGGTCGAGGAATCCGCAGGTCAAGAGGCTGAGGCCGAGGAAGCCGCGGAGGAGTCATCCGAGGAGTCTAGCGAGGAATCTGAGTAGCACCCGCGATTCCGGAGACTGTTAATAGGAATGCCCAGCTGCGCTTAAGTGAATGCATTCCTATAACAAGGCGACATGGCATCTCTCATTGCATTCACGGACGCTGCTGATGTAATGGTCGCATCCAAAACTGAATTGTCCACGACTAAAAAGGCCGCCGACGCGCTTGCGCGTGGCGGCCTTGTGGCGCGAAGGGAAACGACCCGGGCTGCGTCGCGCGCTCGTCAGGTCTCACGGCTCCGCACGTCGACACCGGCAGCTGACAGGGTTCGTGGCGAGCAACCGGTACGGAGCGGAGCATCCTGCGTGGTGTTCAAGCAGGTAGGAGACGGGCGACCTTACCCCGACCATGCGCGGACGGGCAGGCAGTGGGCCGAGATCCCGCCTCGC
>JASHSZ010000742.1 GCA_030040815.1 Streptosporangiaceae bacterium | reverse complement strand
GCAACATGCGGTTCACCGCCGCGAGCGGCGCGATCGCGCTGGCATTCTTCGGCCTCTTCGGGTTCATCTTCCTGATTACTCAGTACTTCCAGCTCGTCCGGGACTACGACCCGCTGCGCGCGGGCGTGGCAACGCTGCCGTTCGCGATCGTGACGGGCGTTTTCTCCCCCGTCGCGATCGCGGCGATGAAGCGCGTCGGAACCAAGGTCATCGTCGCCCTCGGCCTGACCCTGATGAGCGCGGGATTCGTGGTCGCTGCGGGCACCGCAGTCGATTCCGCTTACTGGGGCCGGATCATCGTGGCGATGACCTTGATGGCAGCCGGTCTCGGTCTCACAGCCAGCCCGGCAACCGAGGCCATCATGGGTGCGCTGCCGCTCGGCAAGGCGGGCGTCGGGTCGGCCGTCAACGACACCACCCGAGAGGTCGGCGGAACACTCGGGGTAGCGATCGTGGGCTCCGTCCTCAGCTCCGCCTACGGCAGCCACCTCGGGACCGCACTCGCCAGGCTCGGCGTGCCCGCGCCGGCGGCAGCTGCCGCGCGCCAGTCTGTTGCCGCGGGCCTGGCAGTTGCCGCCCGCATGCCGGCCGCGCTGCGCGGACCCGCTATCGCTGCCGTCCATGACGCCTACATGGCGGGCTTGCATCAGGGCTCGCTCGTTGCAGCTGTGGCGGCCGGAGTTGCCGCGCTCGCTGCGCTGAGGTTCCTGCCCGCTCGGCCTGCGCGCCCTGCTGCGGTGGAGTCGACGGAGCCGTCGACCGTGGCGCCGGAGCACACGCTGAGGTACGCCTCCGCGACCAGCGTCCGCTGAGCGCACAGCCTGGCATCGTCCCGCTGGCAGAATGTCAGCGGGGTGATGCCAGCAGCGCGGCCACGGCTTCCTCGGCTGCGTAGTCGACCGGAAGCCGGGCGGGCTGCTGCGGTATTCCGACCAGACTGCCCGATTGGTAGTAGCTGACAATCCGCGGGTCGATGTATGAGGCGCGTGCTACGCCGGGCGTGTCACCGAGCCATTGCGCTACTTCCCTGACTGCATCCCGGATAGCGGTCTTCGCCGCCCGCTCAGATGCCGGCGGCCCGGCCGCGACCAGCAGGAGGGCCATGAGCGTCGTTGCGTTCCAGGTGCGGAACTCCTTGGCAGTGAAATGGCCGCCGGAGTTGTCGGCGATGTACGCGCTCACATCGTGCGAGTGCAGCGGGCGCCAGCCAGACCGGGCGCCGCGGAAGCAGAACAGCTCGCTAAGCCCGTTATTACTGCGGGCCAGTGCGCGCACGGTCGGCAGGACGGCTTGGTCAGTTACCGTGATGGCCCGGTGCTGGCCTTCCTTGGCGACATAATCGAAATGCAGGCCATCCCGGTGCACACTGACGTGGCGCTTCTCCAGCGTGGTGGCGCCGTAGTGGTGATCAAGTTCGGCGTACCGTTCGCCGCCGAGCCGGAACAGCCCAAGGTCGATCAGTCGCACCGCGGCCGCAGCCACCCGGCCGCGATCCAGCGATCGATGCTCAAGGTCGCGCACGGTTGCATGGCGCAGACCAGGAAGCGCCGCCGCGAACCGGAGCATATGATCGAATTTCTGCGCGTCCCGCTGTTGTCGCCATAGCTCGTGGTAGCGGTACTGCGTCCGGCCCCGGCGGTCGACCCCGGTGGCCTGAATATGGCCAAAGGGGTCGGGTGAGATCCAGACGCTGGTCCAGGCAGGCGGGAGCGCAAGCGCCTGGATACGCTCGATCGTCTGCGGATCGGCGATCTGCGTCCCGGTGGCATCCACGTAACAAAACGTCGTGCCCGCCCGTAGTCTGGCAAGTCCGGGTCCGCGTACATCGGTCCGGTTCAGTCCGGCCACCGCGGCCGGGGCAGGCACCTCGAGCGACCCGATCACAGGCCTATGTTCCCGCCTGGAAGCTGCACTCGCGTCACAACCCGGCATGGACGTCGGTCGGTGTCAGAACAGGCATGTCGGATAGGCTCCTGCGTCCGACGGATCGGCGGCGGGTATGCCATGCCCAGATTGGGGGCCCAGATGTCTGCAACCGGCAATCCCGGTATTGGAGCTACCGCAGCCGACGCCCGCGAGCCCCACAGTCGGCGCTGGTGGGTGCTGGGGGTCGTCGGGCTTGCCCAGCTCATGATCGTGCTGGATATCACGGTCATGAACATCGCCCTGCCGTCGGCGCAGCGGGCGCTGCACTTCTCTAACGCCGACCGGCAGTGGGTGATCACGGCCTACGCGCTGGCATTCGGCAGCCTCCTGCTGTTCGGCGGCCGACTCGGCGACCTGTTTGGTCGCAAGGTCACGTTCCTCACCGGGCTGACCGGGTTCGCGGTGGCATCCGCGGTGGGTGGTGCGTCGGTCAGCTTCACCATGCTTATCGTGGCCCGGGCCTGCCAGGGGGCGTTCGGAGCGCTGCTGGCCCCGGCGGCGCTGTCGGTGCTCACCACGACGTTCAGCAACCCGCGGGAGCGGGGCCGGGCGTTCGGTGTCTACGGCGCCATCGCGGGAGGCGGCGGCCTGATCGGTCTGCTACTGGGCGGAGTGCTCACGGAGTACCTCAGCTGGCGCTGGTGCCTGTATGTGAACCTGCTCTTCGCCGCGGTGGCGGCCGCCGGGGCGGCGGTCTTGTTGTCGCCAGCGCGGCCGTCCGGTGGTCGGACGCGCCTTGACGTGCCCGGCGTGCTCTTGGTCTCCGGATCAATGTTCTGCTTCGTCTACGGGCTCGCCAACGCAGCCACTCGCAGCTGGCACGCCGCGTCGGCCTGGGGCTTCCTGGTGGCCGGCGGCGTCCTGCTGGTCGCATTCGCCGCCTGGCAGCTCCGCGCGCCGAGTCCCCTCTTGCCGCCGCGGGTCGTACTCGACCGCAACCGCGGCGGCGCCTTCCTGACCATCCTCATCGTCGGCGCCGCGATGTTCGGCCTGTTCCTGTTCCTCACCTACTACCTGCAGACGATCCTCGGCTTCTCGCCGGTTACCACCGGCCTCGCATTCCTGCCGGCCATCCTCATGCTCATCGTCTGCGGCCAGCTCTCCAACATCGTGTTCATGCCGCGCATTGGGCCAAAGCCCCTGGTCGCAGTCGGCCTGGTGGTCGCCGCCGTGGGAATGGCGTGGCTAACCCGCATCGGCGTGCACTCCTCTTACGCCTCCGCGGTGCTCGGGCCGCTGCTTGTCACCGGCGCAGGCCTGGGCACGACAGTGCCCGCGGCTATCAACACCGGCACCTTCGGCACGGCACCAAGCGATGCCGGCGTCGCCTCAGCCACCATCAACGTGGGCCAGCAACTCGGCGGCTCTACCGGTACTGCCTTGCTCAACACCATCGCCACCAGCGCGGCAGCGGCCTACGTCGCCAGCCACGTCAGCTCGGCGATAGCGACGTCGCCAGCTGCCAGGGCGGCGCTGCAGGCGACCGCTGCGGTGCACGGCTACACCACTGCGTTCTGGTGGACAGCTGGCCTGTTTGCCGGCGGCGCCGTTGTCGGCGGATTCCTGTTCCGCTGGGGACCGCTCGCTCGCCAGGCCCCGGCCCCAGCTGATCTCGAGCCGGTGGCACGGTAGCTAGCCGACGAGCACGGCCCACTGACCGGCCCACTGACCCGGCCGCTACCGCAGGTCCGTGACAGACGAGCCTGTGGCGGCGTATGACGTTGCACGGCCCGACGGCCTGCGCGCATGCTGACCTCACGGATGACATCTCGGGAGGCAACCGGTGACGCGGCATGCTGAGGTG
>JASHSZ010000741.1 GCA_030040815.1 Streptosporangiaceae bacterium | reverse complement strand
TGCCCCCACGCTTCGAGCCAGCCGCAATGCAGCCGGGCGTCTTCGAGCGCGATCGACAGTCCGAGGCCGGTGCCGCCCGAGGTGCGGGCCCTGGCCGGGTCTGCCCGCCAGAACCGGTCGAAGACCAGCTGCTCTTCGCCTGGCGCCAGGCCGACGCCGAAGTCACGGACCGAGACCGCGACGGCCGCGGAGTCCATTGCGGCCGTCACGACAACGTCCTTGTCCTCGCCGTGCTCAACGGCATTCAGGAGCAGATTCCGCAGGATGCGCTCGACCCTCCGCCGGTCCACCTCGGCGATGCACGGCTCGGCTGGCAGCCGGAAATCGATATTGGTGCCCCGCCGCTCGGCGAGCTGCTGAGCGTCGTCGGCCGACTGCCGCACGATCGTGGCCACGTCGACCGGCTCCGCGTCGAGGGTGGCCACGTTGGCGTCGTAACGGCTGATCTCGAGTAGGTCGGTGAGCAGCAGCTCAAACCGCTCCAGCTGGCTCTGCAGTAGCTCGGCAGCCCGCGATGCCGCAGGGTCCAGCCCCTCCTTCGCGGCGAACAGCACGTCGGAGGCAATCCTGATGGTGGTCAGCGGGGTGCGCAGCTCGTGTGACACGTCGGACACGAACTGGCGCTGCACCTGTGACAGATCCTCCAGCTCTGCCAGCTTCTCTTGCAGGCTGGCGGCCATGTCGTTGAAGGAAGTGGCCAGCGCGGCGAGCTCGTCGGTGCCGCGCACCTCCATCCGCTCGTTGAGCGCACCCGCCGCCAGCTTCCGCGCGCCGCGGGCGGCCAGCCGGACGGGGATCACCACCCACCGGGTGACCAGCCAGGCGATGGCGACCAGCAGGAAGACCACGGCGATCCCCACGAGCAGCAGGGTCTGCTGCATGCTGGCGATGCTCAGCTGCTCGGCATGCAGCGGGAAGAAGTAGTACAGCTGGTAGCGGTAGTCGAAGCCGAACGAGGCCCCGATCAGCAAGCCGGGAACCCGGGTGCTGCCGGACCCGGCGACCGCCATGCTCGTCCAGTACTCCGACGGCCCGTGCTGTGCCGAGTTCTCTGTCTGCACCTTCTTGACGAGCGCCAGCGGCAGATTCGGCTGCCCGAAGAACCCGATCGAGTACCCGCCACTGAACACCGGTGGCCCCTGGTTACGAGTCGGCAGCGTGACCACGAGTGCATAGGGGGTGACACCGGTCGACGCAAGCTGCTGCGCGAGGTTGTGCATTGCCTGCGCGGTTGAGGAGCCTGGCGGATAGCTGAACGCGCTGACGCCGCTCGCACTGGCCAACCCGGCATCGACGATGTTGACCGACGTCTGCACCTTGTCGGCATACAACTCGGTCACCAGGTGCTGCATCAGCACGTAACCGAGAACGCTGACGACGACGGCCGACAACACCAGGGTCGCGGTGACCACCCGCAGCTGGAGCGATCGGCGCCAGCGGTCGCTGAGCCGCCACAGCCGGCCACGAAGGCCGGGGCGCGCGACCCAGACCAACCAGCGCGGCGCGCCGAGTGTCCAGCCGGCCGGTCGCGTTCGGGCCAGCGCCTGCGGAACCCGCAGTCCGGGCAGCCGCAACCGCTGTGGCTGCCTGCTAGCCGCCACTCCGTCGGGCAACATGCCACGGCGCAGCGCCCCGTCAGTCAGCCCGCCGTCCGGCCCGGCGCCGTCGGCCGACAGCGCCCCAATCGAAGGCGCCGCGAGGCCAAGCGGCGCCGGGGCAGACCGCCAGCGTCGGCGACGCAGCACCGGGCGCAGCCTGCGGAGCCCGCCTTCAAGGCTGGCTTTCACACTGGCTGCTGCGCGCATTGGCCCTTCTCCGCCGGATGATCGGCTCGCGCCCGCGACCGACCGGCGGCCGGTCGCGCGCCAGTCGCGATCAGCCCGGACCCGCCTTGTAGCCGACGCCGCGGACCGTCACGACGATCTCCGGGCGCTCCGGGTCTTTCTCGATCTTGGCCCGCAGCCGCTGGACGTGCACGTTGACCAGCCGGGTGTCAGCAGCGTGCCGGTAGCCCCAGACTTGCTCGAGCAGGACCTCCCGGGTGAACACCTGGCGTGGCTTGCGAGCGAGAGCGACCAGCAGGTCAAACTCGAGCGGCGTGAGGTTGAGCGGCACGCCGCCCCGCTGCACCGAATGCCCGGCCACGTCGATCGTCACGTCGCCGATCGTCAGCGTCTCGGGCGCGGGGTCGTCGGTCCGGCGCAGCCGCGCCCGGACCCTAGCGATGAGCACCTTGGACTGGAACGGCTTGACGATGTAATCGTCGGCGCCGGATTCGAGGCCGAGCACCACATCGACGGTGTCGCTCTTGGCGGTGAGCATGACGATGGGCACTCCGGACTCGGCCCGGATCTGGCGGCACACGTCGATGCCGTCCATGCCGGGCAGCATCAGGTCCAGCAGCACCAGGTCGGGTCGGAAATCGCGGAACACCTCCATCGCCTTGTCGCCGTCATAGACGAAACTGGGCTCGAAGCCTTCCCCCCGCAGCACGATGCCGAGCATCTCGGCGAGGGCGATGTCGTCATCGACGACAAGCACGCGACCTTTCATGACCTCATAGTTCCACGTAGACAGCGGTTTTGGGGACTCGCGTTAGCGCCGTCTGGAGTTCCCAGGACTCGCAGATTACCCGGAGTGACGGGATGTATCAGCCCTTCTTCGGTGACGATGGTCGTGATCAGCTCGGCCGGCGTGACGTCGAAGGCCGGGTTGTACGCCTCCGTCCCGGTCGGCGCCACGGGCTGTCCGGCCAGGAACGCAACCTCAGCCGCGGGTCGGTGCTCCACCGTGATCGACGCCCCGTCCGGTGTGCCGAAGTCGACCGTGGAGACCGGCGCGACGACGACGAACGGCACGTTGTGGCGCCGGGCCAGCACCGCGAGGCCGTAGGTGCCGATCTTGTTCGCCACGCTGCCGTCGGCGGCGATCCGGTCGGCGCCGGTGAGCACGAGGTCCACCTGTCCGGATGCGAGCAGTGACCCGGCTGCGCCGTCGGCGAGCACCGAGTGCGGGATGCCCGACCTGCGGGCCTCCCAGGCGGTCAGCCGGGCGCCCTGCAGCAGCGGCCTGGTCTCGTCCACCCAGAGTCGCGCGAGCCTCCCGGCCCGGTGCGCGGCCAGGATGACGGCGAACGCGGTGCCAGCTCCCGCCGACACCAGCCCGCCGGTGTTGCAGTGCGTGAGGATCCGGGCGCCGGGCGGGACGAGGTCGAGGCCGTGCCTCGCCATCGCGGCGCTGGCAGCCGCGTCCTGCTCAGCGATCGCGCGCGCTTCCGCCAGCGCGGCCATGGCGCGTTCCGTCTGTGGGGGAACGGGCCCGTCCGAAGTCTCGGCCGCTCGCCAGGCCGCCAGCGCCCGCCGAACGCCCCAGCCGAGATTCACGGCAGTGGGTCGCGCCCCGGCGATGGCGGCCGCGGCGGCCTCGACGTCGTCGCCGCGCATGGCCGCGAGGCTGACCCCGAATGCTCCGGCCACGCCAAGCATCGGCGCGCCACGGACCACGAGGCGGCCGATCGCATCGACGAGCTGCGGGACGTCGGCGCAGGTCAGGTACGTCTCCTCGATCGGGAGCCTGGTCTGGTCCAGCAGCACGATGGCGGGCCCGTCCGGCGGGTCCAACCATCGCAGCGCGGTCATCTCGGCTGCCATGGTCCCCCTGGTCGCCGGGCCAGCAGCCACGTCGGTCTTGCTCGTCATCACTCCCGAGTGTGCTGCAACTGCGGCACCGCCGCCACCACGCCGACGGGCCGCGTCGTGGCGGTTCGTCCGGCAGGGAGATGGTTTGCACTGGCGGGGACAAGCCCGCGGTGCGAACATTGGCGCGGTTCCGCAATTAGCTCTGGCAGAGGAGAGCGCGTGACCGACGAGATGCCGCCCGGCGCGGAGAGTCCGGAGCCGCCGGACCCGTCCGGCCAACCGCCGTCCGGCTGGGAGAGTCCGGAGCCGCCGGTCTCATCCGACACGCCTGGCCAGCCCGGCTACGGCCAACCTGGGTACGGCCGGCAGCTCAGCCCATCCGGCCAGCTGCCCGAGTACGGCCAGCCCGGCGCATACGGCCAGCAGCCCAGCCCGCCTGGCCAGCCTCAATACGGCCAGCAAGCCAGCCCGCCCGGCCAGCAGCCCAGCCCGCCCGGCCAGCCTCAGTTCGGCCAGCCTGAGTTCGGCCAGCCTGAGTTCGGCCAGCTAGCCAGCCCGGCAGGCCAGCCCGGATACCCGCCGCCCGGCCAGCCCGGCGCATAC
>JASHSZ010000740.1 GCA_030040815.1 Streptosporangiaceae bacterium | reverse complement strand
CAACGGCGGGGCCAGCAGGACCGACTCCACGAGGCGAGCACTCGCGTGGCTCGGCGGCACCGCTCCGGCGGACACGAAGGTGCTGTTCCATGATGCCGCGCGGCCACTGGTCGACCAGCGGATCATCGCGGACTGCGTGGCTGCTCTCGACCGCTGGCAGGCCATCAGCGTGGTGGTGCCCTCGTCTGACACCATCGTTGAGGTCGCCGACGGGACCATCCAGCGCGTCCTGCCGCGCCACACGCTGGCGCGCTGCCAGACCCCGCAGGGCTTCCGCCTATCGGTCATCACTCGCGCCTACGAGCGCGCGGACTCCGACCCCGCGTTCGCTACCATGCCGGCCACCGATGACTGCGGCGTGGTGCTGCGCTACCTCCCCGAGGTGACCATCGGGGCGGTCACCGGGAGCGAGCGGAATCTCAAGATCACCTATGCGGACGATCTGGCGATCGCGCGCGCCCTTATCGGCCCGGCGACCGGCCTGGGAGTGACCGCGAGGGACAGGCCGGGACTGCCTTAGCCGGCCATGGTCCCAGCCAGGCCGCGCGGGCTCGTCAGGAAGCCCGTTCCCCAGCACAGATGCATGGTGGCGAGTGCGATCGGCAGCCGGGCCGCCACCTGGCTCGGCAGGTCGCGCCTCGCCCGGACCGCGACCCCCGCTAGCGCGGTGGTGTACCCGAGCGGCATCACCAGGCCACTCGCGAGCAGAGCAGGCCACCTGCGCGCGCCCATCGCGCGCCCGGCGAGGCCGACGAGGGCCGCGAGCATCCCGGCGCCGATGGCCGCCGCGGCCATCGGCGGTGCCAGGTACCTCAAGTTCACCGTGCCCGGATGCTGACGGCACACTTCCCGCCGCCATCTGCCGTAGCGGAAGTACTGGAGCGCGAGTTCGCGCACGGTCGCCCGTGGCCGGTACGTCACGGCTAGCTCCGGCTGGAACCAGACCAACCCGCCTGACTCGCGAATGCGATGATTCAGCTCCCAGTCCTCGGCAATCTCGAACCGCTCGTTGAAGCCGCCAGCCCGCTCGATCGCCGTCCGTTGGAAGACGCCCAGATACGCCGTCGTCGCCGGCCCCGACAAGCCGCCCGTGTGATTGCTCGCGGGCCCGACACCGTATGGCGAGGTCATGGCCCAGGCCACGGCCCGCTGAAATACCGTTACCCCCTCTGCCGCCATGATCCCACCCACGTTCGCGGCGCCCGTATCGCGCAACGTCCTGACAGCGGTCGTGATGTACCCGGCCGGGAGCAGTGACCTGGCATCCACGCGGACCACGACCGGATGCCGGGACGCGGTGAGCGCCCGGTTGAGCGCGGCGGGAATCCGGCCGGTGGGGTTGTCGATCACCGTGATCCGCGGATCAGCGGCGGCCAGCGCACCGGCAAGCTGCGCGGTCTGGTCGGTAGAAGGTCCGACTGCGAGGATCAGCTCCAGGTCGCCTGCATAGTCCTGGCCAAGCACCCGGCCGACCGACTCGGCGAGGTAGCGCTCTTCGTTGCGGGCGGGCATCACGACGGAAACCGGCTCGGCCACCTGCTCTTGCGGGTGATCGTCCCAGCCCCCGCGCGGTGCCTGGCCTGGGGGACGGTCCCCCGAGACCTCCCGCGGTGCTTGGCGGGGGGGACGACCCCCGGTACCCCGCGTGGGCTGGACCGGTACCGGGCGGACCAGGGCAGCGTAATCGCCGATCTGATCACTCATGGTAATCAGTAAGCTACCCGGCGCTCCTGAGCGGTAACCGTGGCCGGGGCAGAGGCGGCCCCTATCTCACAGCCCAGGGTCCTCCAGCATCTCGGTCACCAGCGCGGCGATGGGCGAGCGCTCCGATCGGACGAGCGTCACGTGCGCAAACAGCGGATGGCCCTTGAGCTTCTCGATAACCGCGACCACCCCGTCGTGGCGCCCGACGCGAAGGTTGTCGCGCTGGGCGATGTCGTGCGTCAGCACGACCCTGGAGCCTGCGCCGATCCTGGACAGCACGGTCAGCAGAACGCCACGTTCGAGCGACTGCGCCTCGTCCACGACCACGAATGAGTCATGCAGCGACCGGCCCCGGATGTGAGTGAGCGGCAGCACCTCGAGCATCTCCCGGTCGAGCACCTCCTCGATCACGGCCTGCGAGGTGACCGCCGACAGGGTGTCGAAGACCGCCTGCGCCCACGGGTTCATCTTGTCTGCCTCGGATCCCGGCAGGTAGCCGAGCTCCTGGCCGCCGACCGCGTACAGCGGTCGGAACACCACGAGCTTGCGATGCTGGCGGCGCTCCATCACCGCCTCCAAGCCTGCGCACAGCGCCAGGGCCGACTTGCCGGTCCCTGCCCGGCCGCCCAGGGACACGATGCCGACCTCGGAGTCCAGCAGCAGATCGAGGGCGACGCGCTGCTCGGCGCTGCGGCCGCGAAGCCCAAACACCTCGCGGTCGCCGCGCACCAGTCGGACCGATTTGTCGGGCTGCACCCGACCGAGCGCGCTCCCTGCTCCAGTGGCCCCAGACAGCAGCACGAGCCCGGTGTGGCAGGGCAGCTCCCGTGCTGCTGCCAGGTCAAGCCGACCCTTCTCGTACAGCTCGGCTATCTCTGCCGCGGTCACGTCCAGTTCCGTCATGCCGGTCCAGCCCGAATCCGGCGGAAGCTCCGCCCGATACTCCTGCGCCGTCAGCCCGACGGCCGCCGCCTTGACCCGGAGCGGCAGGTCTTTGCTGACCAGGATCACGTCCTCGCCGTCGGCCGCGAGGCTGCAGGCCACCGACAGGATCCTCGTGTCGTTGTCACCAAGCCGGAAGCCGACCGGCAGCACAGCTGGGTCCGAGTGGTTCAGCTCAACTCGGACGCTGCCGCCCGAGCTGCCGACTGGGATGTCGGCATCCAGCCTGCCGTAGCTAACCCTGAGCTCGTCGAGGTAACGCAGCGCCTGCCGGGCGAAGTAGCCGAGTTCCGGGTGCTGGCGCTTGGCCTCGAGCTCGGTAATCACGACGACGGGCAGCACAACCCGGTGCTCGGCAAACCTGCCGACTGCCGCCGGGTCGGCCAGCAGCACGCTGGTGTCCAGGACATAGGTGCGCCGCGGCCCGCCGGTCCGGCCGACCCAGGCGGACCCGCCGGCTTTCTCCGGCCGCACGCGGACACCGGCGGCGGCCGAGGCTCGCTGCCCGGAGGCGGCAGGTGCCGTCGCCTTCTGCCCGGCGGATACGGATCGACGTGCTGAGGAACTGGCCACTCGCTCTCCCCTGGGCGCCGGCTGGCGCCGCGGTCAGACACGAAGACGTGTCGGCGGGACCGGGTCCGGCCCAGCGAGGGGCCGGGAACCCGGCCCTTCGCTCATCTCGCCAGCGCACCAGGACGCGAAGCTCGAGGATCTCAAGGGCCTTCCCGGCGGGCGGCTTGGTACCGCCCGTCAGTTCAGAAGGTACCTAAGCCGGCCAGGTGGGGGAAGTACCGTAACGCGCTGTTCACGCGGGTTCCGCAGGTCAGCGCACACGTTGCCGGGTATCGGTCAGGCGCCGAACCGGCGGTGCCGGTCACCGAAGGATCGCAGGGCGCGGAGGAAGTCGACCCGACGGAAGGCCGGCCAGTAGGCATCGCAGAAGTAGAACTCCGAGTGCGCGCTCTGCCACAGCAGGAAACCGCCGAGACGCTGTTCCCCCGACGTCCTGATGACCAGGTCGGGGTCGGGCTGGCCAGCCGTGTACAGATGCTCGGCGATGTGCTCGACGTCCAGGATCTCGGCCAGCTCCTCGATTGTGGTCCCGCGGGTCGCGTGCTCCTGCAGCAGCGACCGGACCGCGTCCGCGATCTCGCGGCGGCCGCCGTAGCCCACGGCGACGTTCACGAGCAGTCCGTCGTGGCCAGCCGTGGCCTCGGCCGCATCCTTGAGGACCCGCGCGGTGTCGGCCGGCAGCAGGTCGAGCGCGCCGACGGGCTTGACATGCCAGCCCTGGACCACCAGGTCGCGCACGGTGTCTTCGATGATCCGCAGCAAAGGCTCGAGCTCGGCAGCCGGCCTGGCCAGGTTGTCGGTGGACAGCAGCCAGAGCGTGACCACCTCGACACCCGTCTCCTGGCACCAGGCCAGCAGCTCGAAGATCTTTTCGGCGCCAGCCTGGTGCCCGCTGCTGACATCCGCGAGCCCCGCAGACCTCGCCCACCGCCGATTGCCGTCGCACATCACCCCGACGTGCCGCGGTATCGCCTGGGGTGACAGGGCCGCCTCCAGCCTGCGCTCGTACAGCCGATAGGCGAGCCCGCGCAATCCCATCCCGCACCCTTCCTCGCTGCCGCAGCTGCGGCGTCGGCTAGCCGCCCGGCTGGCTCTGCACGGACATTTCTCCCGCCGGGACGCTCCTAGCCTGCGGCACCTCCGTCCCGGCGGCGGCTAGGCCGCGCACGACCGTATTCAAGAATGCCACCAGTTCAGCCGAGGTCAGGACGGCGCGCACGCCCACGCCACCAGATCCCCAGGCTTCGATCATCGCCCGCCGGGTCAGCCGCCAGCCGCCATGACCGGTCGCGGCCATCCGCGGCGCTGCCCGCTGGTGGTGGCCGACCCCCGCGCAGTCACCCAGCCAGACCGCGCTGGACCGGAGTACGCAGCGCAGTTCGCCCGGTCCCGGCGGGTCGCCGCGATCGCGCGAGCGCAGCGCGAAGTACTCGTGGTCGCCAGGCAGGTAGTCCGCGGAGCGCCCGGCGCCGCCGCGGCCGGCCCGACGTGGATCCGGCCCGGGACACGATGCGCTGCCAGAGCCCGACTCGCCGGAGACCGGGAAGAAGTCGGCGGGGACGGGTGCGGGGAACCTGTCGTCCGGGTCGGGCCAGGCCGCGGCCTGCGCCGGATCGAGGCGGGCCGCGCTGACCCGCTCGGCCAGCCGGGAAAGGTGGTAGCCACAGCGCTGCCCGACCGCGGCGAACGGGATGGAGTCCCTGGCCAGGTTGAGCGTGATCTCGTACGGTCGGCCCACCTTGTCACGGCAGGTCACGGCCTCGACGGACAGCACAGAGCCATCGACGCAACGTAGTTCCCCCATAGCGGAACGTTAACATCGGACGCTTCGAAACCGTCAGCCCCGCTCCGGGTGATCGCGGCGTGCGCTGGGCGTCGTTCCGGACGGGGCCGCCTGATCAGTCCGTCAACGCGTCCAGAGCCGCGGCGACCCGGCGGTGCGCAGCCCAGATTTCCCCGGGCAGTCCCTCGAACTGGGCAAGGTGCTGCTCGCGATGCTCCATCTCCTGCTTCCAGCGCGCGGTGTCGATGGAGAGGATCTTGGCCAGGTCGTCCGGCTGGATGTCGACTCCGTCCAGGTGGAGCTCGTCAGTGGTGGGAACGATGCCGACCGGGGTCTGCCTGCCCTGTACCTCGCCGTGCTTGAGCTGAAGCAGCCACAGCAGCGGCCGGAGGTTCTCCCGGTAGCCGGGCCACAGGAAGTGGCCGTCGCCGGGGTCGCGCTGGAACCAGTTGACGTGGGCAAAGATCGGCATGTCGGAAGCAGCGCCGAGGATCCTGAGCCAGTGCGCGGCGTAGGCGGCCTCGGGGTAGGACATGAACGGGCGCATCGACATCGGGTCGTACCGCAGCTGGCCTTCCACGTCCTCGGCGGCGAACGTCGCCTCCGCGCCGAGCGTCAGGCCGTCGTAGACGCCCTCGGCAAGGTCGGTGATGGCGCGAATCAGCGGCTCCCGGTCGTGGGTGCGGCCGCCGAAGATGATCGCGTCGACCGGGACGCCCCTGGGGTTCTCGAAGTCGTCCGCGATGTTGGGCACGTTCCGGAGCGTGGTGGTGAAGCGGCTGTTCGGGTGTGCCCAGGGCTTGGCCTTGTCGGCCTCAGCACGGTCGGAGATCAGCTGGCCCGTCCAGTCCCGCCAGCCGGTGACGTCGGCCGGGGGCTGCGGGGTGCGGCCCTCCCACCACACTTCCTGGGTGTTGTCGTTGTAGGCGACGTTCGTGAACAAGACGCCGGTGCCGGGCGCGACCGAGCCGAGCGCCGTCGGGTTGGTCACCTCGTTGGTGTCCTTGGCGACGCCGAACACGCCGAACTCGGGGTTGATCGCGTAGATCCTGCCGTCCGCGGGGTCGACGCGCAGCCAGGCGATGTCATCGCCGTAGAACTTGACGTGATACCGGTCACCCAGGTTGTGCGGCGGCAGCATCATGGCGAGGTTGGTCTTGCCGGAGGCGCTGGGGAAGCCACCGCAGATGTGCCAGGTGCGGCCGGTCTGCTTGTCGGTGACGCCGATGAGCATGAACTGCTCAGCGAGGAACTCCCCCGAGGCCCAGCCGTCGTAGGACGCCTGCCGCAAGCCATGGGCGATCTTCCCGAGCAGCGCATTGCCGCCATAGGACGAGCCAAAGTGCAAAATGGTGCGCTCATCGGCGAAGGTGACGAAGTGCCGCTGATCGGCCGGCGTGCCCTGGCCGAGATGCTCCAGGTCGCCGGTGACGTGCACGCCGCGGACGAACTTATCCGGCTCGGCGAGCTCGTTTACGTACTCGACGCCGCACCGGGCCATCCGGATCATGTGCAGGGCGACGGTGCGGTGATCGGTGAGCTCGACGCCGACCGCGTACGGCACCAGCGGCGAGCCCGGCGGCGCCATCAGGTACGGGATGACGTACATGGTCTTGCCGGCCGAGGCGCCGCGCATCCGATCGGTCAGCAGCGGACGCATCTGCGCAGACGGGTGCCAGTTGTTGTAGATGCCCTTATCCGCAGGGTTCGCGGTCGCCACGATGGTCCGCTCTTCGGACCGCGCGGTGTCCTTGACATAACTGCGTGCGTAGTAGCGCCCCTCGCCGGCCGGGAGGATCTCCCCTGCTGCCAGCGACTCGCGTACCAGCCGGGGGTCGTCGCCGGCGCCGACCAGCTCGACTCGGCTGGCGCCGGTGACCTCCGCCCAGTGCCCGATGAACTCGCGCACGGCCGGGTTTGTCAGCCCTGCCTCGTCGAGTGTCGCAGTGAGGTCTGCTAGGTGCGGCCGTGTGTCCATCATTGCGCCGAACCCGCTATCGCGTACGGCTTCGCAGCGGTTGCCTTATCCACCGGACTGCTCCTCCTCAAGGGCTCGCGCATCGCGCCGCGCAACAACAGGAAGCCTGTGATCAACGGCAGGAAGCCCTGTGATCTCGGGATTGGGGGAGCATACCCCGGCAACAGCGGTTCAAATGGGGCCGACCCAGCCAATCATTGGCGTACGGCCCGCCAGGGGCTTACCGCGGAGCCGGCCTCGGGCAC
>JASHSZ010000739.1 GCA_030040815.1 Streptosporangiaceae bacterium | reverse complement strand
ACGCTAGGTGGCGATCACGTCCCGGTACCAGCGGAATGATGTCTTCGGGGTGCGCCGCAGCGTGCCGTAGTCGACGTGGACGAGCCCAAAGCGCTGGTGATAACCCTCCGCCCACTCGAAATTGTCCAACAGCGACCAGACCAGGTAGCCGCGCACGTCCACGCCGTCGGCAATAGCGTCGGCGACGGCACGGATGTGCCCGTCGAGGTAGCCGATGCGCTGCTGGTCATCGACCTGGCCGGCGCCATCCGGCTCGTCGTCGAAGGAGCAGCCGTTCTCGGTGATGTACACCGGGGGCAGCCGGCTGCCGTAGCGGTCGGCGAGGGTCGTGAGCAATTCCGACAGCCCGGCGGGGACGACCGGGTTACCGAACGCGGTGAGCGGGTAGCCGGCTATGGGCTGCAGGGCGAACGGCAGCGCGCCGTCCTGCGGCGCGGCCAGCTGGGTCGGCGCGTAGTAGTTCACGCCGAGCGCGTCGATGTGAGCCGAAATCGTCTCCAGGTCGCCGTCGCGCACGCAGTCGAATCCGGCCGCGCCGACCCCGAACGCGGCCAGGTCCGGATAGCGGCCGAGCAGCAGCGGGTCGGTGTACAGCCGATTGTGCAGCGTGTCGTAGGCGGCCGTGGCTGCGAGGTCGGCCGGGCTGTCGCTCGCCGCCCACGCCGGAGCGTAGTTGTTCGCGATGACGACCTGGCGAGCGCCAGAGGCGCGCAGCGCCGCCGCGGCCAGGCCGTGCCCGAGCAGCTGGTGATGCGCCGTCGGGAGCGCGTCGAGCAGCAGCGTCCGGCCGGGTGCGTGCACGCCGAGCGCGTACCCGAACGCGGTCACGACGAACGGCTCGTTGAGGGTGATCCAGAGCGGCACGCGATCGGCGAGCCGGTGCGCCGCGATGCTGGCAAAGTCGGCCAGCCGGTACGCCGTGTCCCGCGACATCCAGCCGCCCGCATCCTCCAAGGGCTGCGGCAGGTCCCAGTGAAACAGCGTTGGCATCGGGGTGATCCCGTTCGCGACCAGACTGTCGACGAGCCGGTCGTAGAAGCCGAGCCCGGCCTGGTTGACCGCTCCCGACCCGGTCGGCTGTATGCGCGGCCACGCGAGCGAGAACCGGTAGGTGTCGATGCCGAGCGCGGCCATCAGCGCCACGTCTTCGGGCCACCGGTGGTAGTGGTCGTCGGCAACATCGCCGGTATGTCCGTCCCTGATCGCGCCGGGCCGACGACAGAAGGTGTCCCACACCGAGTCACCGCGGCCGTCTGCGGTAACCGCGCCCTCGATCTGGTACGCGGCCGTGGCGACCCCCCAGGCGAATCCGGAAGGGAACGGCGGAAAGTCTGCAGCGCTCACCGGCCGATCGTAGCCGGGCCGTCGGCCTCGTGAACGCGCCGACACCCCGCGTGCGCCAGGCCGCGCTGGCAGTCACCAGGTGTGCCGCCACGCACAGCGGCACAGAAGAGCGTGAGCGCCGGGCCGCGGGCCGCGGCACGCCCGATGCCCGCCGGTACGGGACGTGCCGTTTCCCGGGGTAGAACAGATGACATGAAGAAGCTCCTCGAGCTCATCGTGTGCCTGTTCCACCCCATTGCGGTGGTCCTGATCTGGATCGACCTCATCACCCGGAGCGACATCGGCACGGTGGCCAAGCTGGCCTGGGCCATCTTCTGCCTGATCCCGCTGGTCCCGTTCCTCTACGTGCTCACCAGCGGCGACCTGTGGTGAAGCCGGCCAACCCGGCGAACGGCTAGCCTGGGTCGCTCGCCATCGCGATGGCGTCACTGACCTCGCCCTGCCTGGCGGCGAGTTCGGCTGCGTACTTCTCGTTGTCGATCTTTTCGGCTAGTTCCTCGTCGGCGCGCATCAGCACCTCGAGGTCGGAGTCCGCGGCCTCGATCACGCCGAGGTCGGCATAGGCGTGCTGAACCTTCGGTCCCCACAGCCCGATGTCCCGCACGCACGGCACGATCCGGGAGAACAGCAGGGTCCGGGACGCCTGCTGCATCGGTGACTGCTCCGTGAACGCCACGCACTCGTCGACGTCGAAGCCCATCCGCTCCCACACCTCCCGCGCGGTGAAGCGGTTGCGCATCAGGTAGCAGCCTTCCACGACAAACTCCTCGCGGTCGGCCCGCTCGGCCGCCGTGAGCTCGGCGTAGTAGTCGCGCAGCGCGAGACGGCCGAACGCCACGTGCCGCGCTTCGTCCTGCATCACATAGGCGAGCAGCTGAGTCACCAGCGGGTTCTGTGAGATGTCCCGGTGCACGCCGAACGCGGCCAGCGCCAGCCCCTCGATCAGCACCTGCATGCCGAGGTAGGGCATGTCCCACCGGGAGTCGCTCAGCGCGTCCGCGAGTAGCTTGGCCAGGTCCGGGTTGACGGGGTAGTACAGGCCGATCTTCTCCCGCATGAACCTCGAGTACAGCTCGACGTGCCGCGCCTCGTCCATGGCCTGGGTGGCCGCGTAGAACTTGGAGTCCATGTCCGGCACCGACTCGACGATCCGCGCAGCGACGGTCAGCGCCCCCTGCTCGCCGTGCAGGAACTGGCTGAACAGCCACGCGGACAGGTGATGGCCGAGCTCATCCCGCTCCTTCTGATTCAGCTTGTTCCACTGCGGCGAGCCGTAGATGGGGGACAGCTCTTCGCCGGCCTCCATGACGTCGCTCGGGTTGACCGGGATGCTCCAGTCGATCCGCTTGGTGGCATCCCACTGCTTGTCTTTGCCGCGCTGGTACAGGTCGAGCAGACGAGTCCGGCCGTTGTCGTACTCCCAGCTGAACCGCGCCGGGCCGGCGGCCGGGACGTCCCAGGTGCCGGGCGGTACCGGCGTCGTGTAGTGCTCATAGGTGCTCACGGCGGCCTCCTGCGGTTAACGGCAGTAACTCAGAATGTTACTTACGGGTACGATTTTGTTCTAGTGCCCGCCGGGCCGACCATGGTAGGCAGCCAGCATGGACTTTGACATCCCGGCCGACCTAGTCAGCTACCTGGCGGAGCTGGACAAGTTCATCGAGGCTGAGATCCGGCCGCTGGAGCTCCAGGACGACAACATCCGGTTCTTCGACCATCGGCGTGAGGACGCGCGCACCGACTGGCACCGCGGCGGGCTGCCGAACCCGCAGTGGGAAGCGCTGCTCGCGGAGGCGCGGCGCCGCGCCGACGCCGCCGGTCACTACCGGTACGCTTTCCCGGCCGCATACGGTGGCCGGGACGGCACCAACCTTGGCATGGCGGTCATCCGCGAGCACCTCGCCAGCAAGGGCCTCGGGCTGCATTGCGACCTGCAGAACGAGCACATGATCGTCGGCAACAACGTCGGCCTGCTGCTGATGCTGGCGTACGGCAGCTCGGCGCAGCAGGAAGAGTGGGTGGACGACCTCGCGGCCGGCCGTCGCGGCTTCGCGTTCGGCATCACTGAGCCCGCGCACGGCTCGGACGCGACCTACATGGAGACCACCGCGATCCGCGACGGCTCCGACTGGGTCATCACCGGCGAGAAAACGTGGAACACCGGGGTGCACGCGGCCTCGCACGACCTGATCTTCGCCAGGACCAGCGGCCAGCCCGGCGCCGCGGACGGCATCACCGCGTTCCTCACCCCGGTGGCCTCGCCTGGCTTCACCGTCGAGGACTACCTGTGGACGTTCAACATGCCGACCGACCACGGGCACATCCGGCTCGACGGGGTGCGCGTGCCAGATAGCGCCGTGTTCGGCGGCGAGGGGCGCGGGCTGCAGGTCGTGCAGCACTTCTTCAACGAGAACCGGATCCGGCAAGCCGCCTCGAGCCTCGGCGCGGCCCAGTACTGCGTCACCGAGTCGGTCGCCTACGCGCTGGAGCGCAAGCCGTTTGGCAAGCCGCTAGCGGCCAACCAGGCGATCCAGTTCCCGCTGGTCGAGCTCCACACGCAGTGCGAGATGCTGCGCACGCTGATCCACAAGACGGCCTGGCTGATGGACCGCGACGGTCCGTTCTCGGTCTCCGACAAGGTGTCCATGTGCAACTACTGGGCGAACCGGCTGTGCTGCGAGGCGGCCGACCGCGCCATGCAGGTGCATGGCGGGCTCGGCTACTCGCGGCACAAGCCATTCGAGCACATCTACCGGCACCACCGGCGCTACCGGATCACCGAGGGCGCGGAGGAGATTCAGATGCGCCGGGTGGCCGGCTACATGTTCGGCTTCATGCGGCAGCGGGCGCCGAAAGGTGTGTCCGAGGGATGACCGCCGCTGTCAGCCGGGGGGACGACCCCCCGAAGTCTCCCGCGGGTGCCAGCCGGGGGGACGACCCCCCGAAGCCCCCCGCGGGTGCTGTACCGGATGGGAACGGGCTGGCCCTGGCTCTCCGTCCGGTCGTCGGGCCGGTGTCGATC
This sequence comes from Streptosporangiaceae bacterium, assembly GCA_030040815.1. Next base: position 28,161 of record JASHSZ010000739.1, on the reverse strand, counting down.
GAGCGAGTCACCCGACTGTCCGGCGGGGCGTCGCGGGAGACGTGGGCATTCGATGCGGTAGCCCTCGATGGCAGCCGGATCGAGTTGGTGCTGCGCCGCGACCCGCCCGGACGGCCGAGCGGGCCGGGGGCGCTGACGCGGGAATCGGCTGCGATCGAGGCGGCCGTCTCGGCAGGACTGGCGGCGCCCCAGATACTGCTCGTCAGCAGCGACGGGACGGAGACCGGCGCGGCGGGGATGGTCATGCGCCGGGTGGCAGGCGAGACGATCGCTCGCCGGATCCTGCGTGACGAGCAGTACGCGGCGGCCCGCGGGCTGCTCGTGCGGCAGCTTGCCGGATTCGCAGCCGGACTCCACGCGCTTGAGGTGCCGCTGGATTTCCCGCGGCCGGACCCGCTCGCGCAGCTACGGGAGCAGCTGGACTCCTTGGGGCGACCGTCCGAGGTCTTCGAGCGGGCGCTGGATTGGCTCGTCGCGCACCCACAGCCGAACCGCGAGCCGGTGCTGCTGCACGGGGACTTCCGGCTCGGCAACCTGGTCGTCGGACCGGACGGGCTGCGGGCGGTGCTGGACTGGGAGCTCACGCACGTCGGGAACCCGGCCGAGGACCTCGGCTGGCTGTGCGTGAAGGCCTGGCGGTTCGGCTCGGCGCTGCCTGTCGCGGGCGTGGGCACGCGTGCGGACCTGCTGGCCGCCTACCGGGCGGCCGGCGGCGCCGATATCGCTCCCGCAGAGCTGCGCTGGTGGGAGACCCTCGGCACGCTGCGCTGGGGGGTGATCTGCCTGACGCAGGCATGGGCGCACCTGTCCGGCGCGCACCGGTCGGTCGAGCTGGCTGCGATCGGGCGCCGCGTGTGCGAACAGGAGTGGGACCTGCTGCTGCTGCTCGACCCGGACTCCGCCCGGCGAGCTGCGGATGCCAGACCGCACCCGACCGGGGCGGGCCTGTCGTCGCCCGCGCCGCACGGTCGGCCTACGGCGTCGGAACTGCTCGAAGCGGTCCGGGAGTACCTGCTGGGCAGCGTGCTGCCGCAGACCTCGGGCCAGCTGTCGTTTCACGCCAGGGTGGCGGCCAATGCGCTGGCGATAGTGGCCCGCGAACTCGAGCTCGGCCCGATCGGGCCCGATGCAGAGCTGGCCGACGGGGTGGCCGCCCGGCTGGCAGTTGCCAACCCGACGTACTTCGACTCGGCGCCGCCGTAGCCCCGCCGCCTCATGCCGGGACGGCTGGTTGCGGTCAGGCTTCCCGAGCTGGGCCAATTTAATGCGCAGGTCGGGGGCGGCGTCGTGACCGGATCATTGCCGAAGGCCAGGTGCGCGGTCCTGGCGACGGCCGGCCAGGTCGTTATGGCAGACCAGGTCTGCTGGTCGGGCTGAATGGCCACGTCCCGGCGGGCATCGTGGGACGGCCGGAGGCCCGCACACGGATCGTGCAGGTCGCGGATCAGCCTGCCGACCCGGTGCAGGCCGTCGAGGTCACCGACGTGCCTGTCAGGGCGGCGACCACCCGCCCGCTCGTCGTGGTGGGCCCGGGTGATCGCCTCCTCACGTAGCTCACTGGAACGGCCGCACCTCGATCTTCCGATCGCAGACCTTCGACGCCTCGGTGGCGAGCTTGAGCACCACATCCAGATCGGGGGCCTCCCACACCCAGATGCCGGCGAGGTACTCCTTCGACTCCACGAAAGGCCCGTCGCTGAACACCGCCTGCTCGCCCCGGTTGTCGACGACCGTGGCCGCGTCGGTGTCCGCGAGTCCGCCCGCGAAAACCCAGTAGCCCTCGGCGATCAGTCGTTCGTTGAACGCGCTGATGGCAGGCCGCCTGTCCGTGCTGCCGGGATTGCTCTTGTCATCGATCACGGAAACCAGGTACTGCATCTGAAGATCATCTCCTGTGGTGTCAAGCCAGCGTGGTTCGGTGGTCAGGGACTTCAGGTCGTTGCATACTGCGGGCGCCCGGCCGGCCGGTAGACCTGGATCGTCACGCCCTTCGAGTCGACTCGCGACTCGACCAGGTCGAGCACAAGATCCGGACCGGTCTCCGGGTACAGTCTCGCGCCCTGGCCGAGGATCACCGGGATCACGATCAAAGTCATCTCGTCGACCAGATCGCTCTCCAGCAGCCACCGGGTCAAGGCGCCACTGCCGTGCACCTGCAGCTCGCCTCCGGGCTTGGCTTTCAGCTCACTGATGGCCGCCGCGAGGTCACCGCGGAGAACGGTCGTGTCTCCCCACCGCGGCGCGGTGAGCGTGGTCGAGGCAACGTACTTGGGGGCCTGGTTCAAGGCCACGCCGATGGGATGTGCGGGCATCTGGCCGATTGATCCCCAGGAGTCGGCGAACAGCTCGTAGGTGCGCCGGCCGAACAGGAACGCCGCTGCGCGCTGGTAGGTCTGCGTGATGAGCGTCCTGGTCTCGTCGTCGCCCTTCCCCCTGGCCCATCCGCCGCGCTCGAATCCGTTCCTGCGGTCATCCGACGCGGCGCCGTTTCCCTGCATCACTCCATCGATGGTGACCTGAGTCATGGTCGTCAGCTTCATGATCGCGGTTCCGTTGCCTTGGCGCCGCCCCTTGCGGGCGGCCTCACCCCTGCTACGAACACCACCGCCCCGATCCGACACCCCCTCCCGGACTTCTTCGAAGAAGTTCCGGGACGCCGGTTAAGGCTTAGGAGAGCGGCACGGCCCAGGTGGCGGTCAGCGCCAGCTGATGCAGTCAAGGCTGGCTCTTGCGCTTACTCGGTACGAGGGCGGAGCTCGGACATCAGTGATCGGTACGACCTGCTTGACTTCGGCAGCGGCGGTGCCAACCCGACGTACTTCGACTCGGCACCGCCGTAGCCTCGCCGCCTTATACCGGGACGGCTGGTTGCGGTCAGGCTTCGCCCCGGTCGCGGTCGTGGCCGCCCGCTTCGCCGGGTGCCAGCAGCTCGTAGGCAGGATTGATCATGACAGGTCGGCCTTGCCTGATGCCGACCTGACCCCGCAGCCGCACCCTGGAGCCAGGGCGCAGCCCCGCGATGTGAGACCGACCGTAGAACAGCGCCGTGAGCTGCCCGGTGCTGTCCTCGATGTCGCACGCCAGCACGGTGTTGTGCTCCACCGGCCTGATCTCCACGGTATGCACCCGGCCCTCGGCGATCGCGCGGCCCGGCTTGGTGAGCCTTCCGATGGGGGTGACGCCGTGGTCGGGCGCCGGACGATCGTAGGACCCGCTGTCGGCGGATGTGACCAGTTCAGGCGATATCGGATCGGCTGCCCGCGCCTGCGCTGCGGGCGCGGCCCCATCGGTGTCGGCCGGACCGGCGACGGTCGCAGGCTGGGCCGTCGTGGCTGTCGCGCCGGCTTTAGCTGCAATGCCGCGGCTAGTCAGGCTCTCCACCCGGCTACGCACATCGAACGGGACGATGGTCGCCGCGGCGTGCGGGATCCGGCTGATGGCAGACGCCATCTTGTCGGCCGTGCGGTCGTGCAGCAGCCGGCCGACGACGGGTGCGTAACTCCGCCTGGGCAGGATGGCGGTAACGCCCACACCGGGCAGTGCCGCCTCGGTGCTGGCGAGGTTCGCTGCCGCGGCGGCGAGCCTGCGGTCGGGGCAGTCGACGAAGTCGAGCGGGATCCCCGGATTCGCCCGTAGCCAGTCCTGTCGCAGCTTGTCGGCCTGCACGTTGTCGATGACGAAGTGCACCGCCCGCAGCGAGGTCGGACGGAGGCTGCGGGCGTAGCGCAGGGCCGCGATGGCGGCGAGGTCGAAGTCGTCGATGAAGACATAGACGCTCCGCCGCGAATAGGTGGGTGGCTCGGGTCGCCCGCCGCCGCGGCTCTCGATGCCCTCGAGTACTCGAGCTTCCATCCGGTACTGCCGGTTCAGGTAGATGAGCGCCGGCACGCCGGCGATGAACAGCAGGACCACCAGCCAGGCCCCCTCGGTGAACTTGACCACCGCGAAGATCAGCACCACGACGAGCGACATGACGCCCGCCGAGAAGTTGATCACCAGCTTGTAGCGCCAGCCTGGCTCTCTGGTTGTGTGGTGAAACTTGGCCATGCCGAAGCCCGCCATCGTGAACGCCGTAAAGACTCCGATGGCATAGAACGGCACCAAGTTGTTGACATTCGAGCCGACCGCGGCCAGCAGCGAGATCGACAGGACCGCTAGCACGACGATGCCGTTGGAGAACACCAGCCGGTGGCCGCGCTTCATGAGCCAGCGCGGCAGGAAGGCGTCCTCGGCGACGAAGCTCGCGAGGAATGGGAAGCCATTGAAGCTGGTGTTGCCGCCGGTATAGAGGATCAGCGCGGTCGCGGCCTGCACCAGGATGAAGGCCACGTCGCCCACCGGCCCGGCTCCGAACACGAGTCTGGCCTCTTGCGAGATCACGGTCGGCACTCCGGAGATGTACGGACGCGCGTGCGTCACGTGGGCGATCCACGAGATGCCAGCCACCAGCGAGCCCAGGATGAGGCCCTCGATCACAAGCACACGGCGGGCGTTGCGGCCTTCTGGTGGCTGGAATGCGCTGACCGCGTTGGACACTGCCTCTATACCGGTGAGCGACGAGCCGCCATTGGCGAACGCTCGCAGCAGTACGAAGATCAGCCCGGCGGTGATGAGGCCATTGTGGTTCGGCGTGCCAGCGACGTAGCCAGCATGGGGCTGATACAGCGGCAGGCCGACCGTTGCCTCCTTGATCAGGCCGACAACGATCATCAGGATGGTCACGGCCGAGAACAGATAGGTGGGCACCGCGAACGACCGGCCGGCCTCCCTGATGCCGCGCAGGTTGCCGTACAGCATGACCAGCACGACCAGGATCGAGGACACGGTCAGCCGGGTCGTGCTGGCCCCCAGCCAGTGCCAGGCGGACGCCACCGCGGCGGTGCCGGCCGCAACCTGCACCGCGACCGTGACGACGTAGTCGACCATAAGTGCGACCGCGGCGATCTGCGCGACCCGGGGACCGAAGTTCTCCCGTGCCACGGCATACGAGCCGCCCGCCCTGGTGTAGACCATGACGACTTCGCGGTAGGACAGGACCACCAGTGCCATCACGAACAGCACGACGCCGGTGATCGGCAGCAGCACCGTGAAGGCGGTCACGGCGAGGCCGCCCTTGAGCAGCTCGATGAGAATCTCCTCGGTGCCGTAGGCCGACGAGGAGATGCCGTCCGGCGACAGGACGCCGAGCGCGAGGCGCTTCGACAGCCGCTGCTCCCCAAGCTGCTCGTTGATCAGCGGTCTGCCGAGCAGCCTGCTCTTCAGTGCGTAGCCGACGCCTTCGGCCAGGTCGTCTCGCCGCGCCAGCGAGCCAATTGCTCGTTGCAACGCCACGCTGTGGCGCCCTCCCTCCTACCACCTGGCCGTCCGGCGGCGCGGCTGGCCGCCCGTCACAGCCCGGCTCGGCCTTGGTCAGCACCGGCGGGCTGCCGGGCTGACGTGGCATTCATACCATTCCGTCGCGCGCTGTGGGCAGACCGGACACGGCGCGGCCTGACGGACGTTGAGGTCCAACCCACCGGCACCGGCTGCGGGCGCCGACTCAGCTTAGATTTCCTGCCGGACTTATGGTGACTTCGCGGAAGGCCAATTCGCGGTGACCCGCGACACATGACAGGCTGGCGAACGAGCAGGTAGACCTTCGCATGGGCGATAGCGGTCCCAGCGGAAAGGCACGTCTGGTGAGCACGACACCGGCGGCGGCGCCGGGCCCTGTCGGCGGGTTCCGCGCCGTGCGTCTGTCTGAGCTGCTCCGCGAGCCCATTGGGGACTCTCGCGGCGAATTGCTCGGTCGGCTATCTGACGTCATCGTGCGGCTCCGCGGGGCTGACTTTCCCGTCGTGACCGGGCTTGTCGTGAGGGTAGGGAGCCGGTCGCTGTTCGTCCCCATCGATCAGGTGGGCGTACTCGGCGGCGCGCAGCTGCGGCTGGCCAGCAGTCGGCTGGACCTGCGGCAGTTCGAGCGGCGCGAGGGAGAAGTGCTGCTGCGCGCCGATGTTCTCGGCCACCGGCTGCTCGACGTGGGCAGCGCGCGGCTGATCCGGGCTGCTGACCTGCAGCTAGCGCCCGGCCATGGCGAGTGGGTGGTGAGCGGTGTGGCGACACACCGGCGGCCGCGATCCGTGTTGGGCAGGCTGGCCGGCCCTGGCGGCCACGGTGGTGCTGAGCCGCTGTTCCGCGAGTGGGCGCGGTTCGAGCCGCTGATCGGTCACACCGGCAGCGCGCTGGCTCGGCGGCCGTTTGGCCGCATCCGGCGGCTCAAGCCGGCTCAGATCGCCGACCTGCTGGAGGGCGCCTCGCTGGCCGAGGAGACCGAGATTCTCGGTCAGGTACACGCCGACCCGGAGCTGGAGGCCGACGTCTTCGAGGAGCTGAAGGAGGACCTGGCGACGCGGCTGCTGGGCGCCCGCACCGACGCCGAGATCGCCGACGTACTCGCCCGGATGCGTGCCGACGACGCGGCTGACGCCATCGGGGAGCTGCCGCAGCGGCGGCGCCAGCCGGTGCTCGATCGGCTGCCGCCTGGCCAGCAGGCAAAGGTCCTGACGCTGCTTGGCTACAACCCGGCGAGCGCCGGCGGCCTGATGGGGATGGACTTCGTCGCGGTGCGGCCAGGTGCGGTTGTCGCCGACGCCGTCGCTGCGGTCGCGGCCGCGGGCTCCCTCCAGCCCGAGGCGCTGACCAGCGTGTACCTGGTGGACGACCGCGGTCAGCTCGCGGGCGCAGCGCGTCTCGTGGCGCTGGTCCAGGCCGATCCCGCTGTGCCCGTCGCCGATGTCGCCGACTCCGATCCGGTGCGCGTCCTCGCGGACACCGACGTGGTGGACGTCGCCGTGCTGATGAGCGACTACAACCTGATCACGATCCCGGTGGTGGACGGACGGCAGCGAATCCTGGGCCTGATCACTGTCGATGACGTGCTGGAGGCGACGCTCCCCGCAGACTGGCGGCGACGGGAGGCAGCCGAGCCGCCGGACGCCCACGGCGGGCTGGACTCGTGATCCTGGGCTACGCCCGGACCGCCCCGGTCACCAGCCAGCGCGAGCCATGTGCACGCAGCGTCAGGGTGACGAACCTGGCGAGCATCCACGCCGCGTAGGCCAGCCACAGCCCGACGAGGCCGTCGCCGACGGTCACCGCGAGTGCCGCTGCCGCGCCGAAGACGGCCAGCGCCACAATCCCGGCGACCGCCAGATAGTCCTGGTCGCCCGCACCGATGAGCACGCCGTCCAGGACGAACACAACGCCCGCAAGTGGCTGCTGGATGATCACCACTAGGAGCACGGCCAGCAGCAGGCCACGCACTGCGGGCGTGACCCCGAACAGGCCGGGAAGGATCGGGCGGAGCGCCAGCAGCAGCGCGGAAAAGATGGTGCCGTACCCCGCGCCCCAGCCGATTGCGCGCCGGGTGGCGGCGCGTGCCCTGGCCGTGTCGCCGGCGCCCAGGTACCGCCCGGTGATCGCCTGGGCCGCGATGGCAATGGCGTCCAGCGCGTACACGAACAGGTTCCACACGCGCAGGGCAACCTGGCTGGCGGCGATCGCCGCGTCCGACTGGCGGGCTGCGAGCGCCGTCAGGATCACCAGCACCGCCTGCAGGGCCAGCGTGCGGAGCACGAGCGACAGCCCGGCGCGTGCAGCCGACCGGATCCCGGCCAGATCGGGGCGGAGTCCGGCGCCTGCCCGCCGGGCGCCGCGCGCCACGACTACGAGGTAGGCGATGCCCGACCCGGTCTGTGCGATCGCGGTGCCCCACGCCGATCCGGCGATGCCCCAGTGCAGTCCCAGCACCAGCGTTGCGTTGAGCGCGATGTTGACCGCGTTGGCAACGACGGCGACAAACAGCGGCGTGCGGGTGTCCTGGAGGCCGCGCAGTACCCCGGTACCCGCGAGCACGGCGAGCATCGCCGGGGCTCCGATCAGACTGATCCGCAGGTACGTGATCGCCTGCTGGCTGACGGCGCTGCCCGCGCCGAAGGCCAGGACGATCCGCGGCGCGAGCGGCCAGGCAACTGCGAGAACGGCAAACCCGATCGCCACGGCGAGCCACAACCCGTCGATGCCCTGCCGGATGGCTGCGGCACGGTGCCCGGCGCCGAGTTGACGCGCGACCGCCGCCGTCGTGCCGTAGGCGAGGAAGATTGACAACCCGACCATGGTGGTCAGGGCCTGGCTGGCGACGCCGAGCCCGGCCAGCGGCACCGTGCCGAGCCGTCCGACGATTGCGGCGTCGGCGAGCAGGAATAGCGGCTCGGTGACCAGCGCACCGAACGCCGGCACGGCCAGTCGCAGGATCTCTCCATCCTGCGGGTTTCGGTTAGCCAATCACGCCCCGGCTGCGCAGGTCGGTGATATCCCCGGCCGACAGGCCGAGGCCGGCGAGCACCTCGTCGGTGTCGGCTCCCGGCCGCGGTGGTGCTTGCGGGCTTTCGGCAGGAGTGCGACCGAACCGCGGGGCGGGTGCTGGCTGAGTGACGCCGCCGACCGCCACGAACGCGTTCCTGGCAACGGCGTGCGGATGAGCGAGGACCTCGGCCAGGCTCAGGACGGGTGACACGCAGGCGTCGGTGCCCTCGAAGATCTCTTCCCACTCGGCCCTGGTGCGCTGGGCGAACACGTCGGCGAACCGCTGCCGAAGCACCGGCCAGCCGGCCCGGTCGTGCTGGTCGGGCAGCCCCGCGTCGGCGAGACCCAGCCCGTGCAGCAGGGCCGCGTAGAACTGCGGCTCGAGCGCGCCCACCGCGACATAACCGCCGTCCGCGGTGCCGTAGGTGTCGTAGAACGGCGCCCCGCCGTCGAGCAGGTTACTGCCGCGCAGGTCATGCCAGCCGCCTGCCGCGCGCAGCCCGTACACGAAGGACGTGAGCAGCGCCGAGCCGTCGACCATGGCGGCGTCGACGACCTGGCCGAGGCCGCTGCCAGCGCGCTCGACGAGAGCGGCCAGGATGCCGAGTGCCAGCAGCATGCCGCCGCCGCCGAAGTCGCCGATCAGGTTTACCGGCGGCACCGGTGACTCGCCCGCGCGGCCGACCATGCCGAGAGCTCCGGAGATGGCGATGTAGTCGATGTCGTGCCCGGCCGTGTGAGCCAGCGGTCCGTGCTGCCCCCAGCCCGTCATCCGGGCGAAGATGAGGCCCGGATTGCGCTGTGCGCAGACGTCGGGCCCGAAGCCCAGCCGCTCCGCAACGCCCGGCCGGAATCCTTCGACCAGCACGTCGGCGTGCTCGATCAGCCGCAGGAGGAGGTCGATCGCGGCGCCGTCCTTCAGGTTCAGCCCGATCGAGCGGCGGCCGCGGCTGAGCGGGTCGAGTGGCGGCGCAGCCTGCGGCCCGCACCGCTCTGCGCGCTCGACCCGCAGCACGTCTGCGCCCAGGTCAGCCAGGATCATGCAGCCGAACGGAGCGGGCGCCAGGCTGGCGATCTCGATCACGCGCACGCCGGTGAGTGGGCCCATGTTGCCTCCGCATCGCAGCCGGATCCGGTCCGGCGCTCGTGCAGCGATCGTAGTGCCCGATCCGACCGGCACTCGTCCGCTGACGCCTAGCGGTCCGGTCGGACCCGGCTCTGGCCTGGCTCCGGCTGACCCGCCGGGCGCTCGGCGAGCACAATCGCCAGCGTCGGGCAGTCGGCGACGGCACGCCGGGCCAGTGCCAGCAGCCGCAGTGGCACCGGACCCGGCCGGATCCGGGGGTAGCCCCACGGGTCGGCCGCGATGAGTTCGGGCAGCAACTCAATGCACACTCCGTGTGCATCGCACGCGATCGGGTTGACGCGCAGCTCAAGGTCGCGGGGCGGCCGCGCGGCCGCCCGGTCGTCCCGTCCCTGGCTCACCGGGAGCTCCTCGGTGGAATTGGCAGGATCGCCGGTCGGCGGGCTGCGTCGCACGGACCGGCCTGCGCGTGCGCGCGCAAGTCGGCCGAGAACACCTCGAGCGCGCTGGTCACCAGCCCGGCCGCGCCGTCGGGCAGGTGGCAGGCGCCGCGTCCGGCCACCAGCTCGGTGAGCTGGTGGGTCCAGCCGACGATATCGGCGTCCGGCTGACCGAACGCGATCCAGTTCACGGCCTCGGCGAGCGCTGGCATGCCGTTGCGGCATGGACCGCACTGAGCCGCGATCTGACTGGCCAGGAAGCCGGTGACGCGGGCGGTCTCGGCGAGCCCGCACGCGGTGTCGGGCAGGACGGCGAGGACACCAGCGCCGAGCGACCCCCCCGCGGCGCGCAGCCCCGGCGCACTCACCGGCACGCTGAGGGCAGCAGGCAGCGGCAGCCAGGTGCCGAAGTACCCGCCGGTCAGCACGGCCTGAGCGGGCGAGTTCAGGCCAGAGCGGCGCAAAACCTCGCCAAGCGGCGTGCCCAGCGGGATCTCCCGCACACCCGGCCGCTCCACCGCGCCGGTCACCGTGACGAGCGCGGAGCCCGGTGCTGCATCCGGCCCGACGGACCGGAACCAGGCCGCTCCATAGCGGGCGATAAGGGCCACCTGAGCCAGTGTCTCGACGTTGAGGACGAGCGTCGGCTGGCGGCGCACCCCCTTGTGCGAGGGTCGCGGCGGGACGAATGTCGGCAGTGGCGGGCCGCCGTTCAGGACACTGACAAGCGCGGTCTCCTGGCCAGAGAGGTAGCCATCCGGCCGGCCGATGACCTCGATTGGCAGCTGGCTGAGCCCGGCCTGGTCGCGCTCGGCGAGCGCGCCACCAACGGAGCCCGCGAGGCCGCTGCGCGAACTGACGCACAGGTAGGCGCGTGCCGCTCCGACCGCCCCGGCAGCCAGCGCGATGCCGTCCAGCACCAGATGTGGTGAGTGGCTCAGCAGCACGGCGTCCTTGCTGCTGGCCGGCTCGGACTCCGAGCCGTTGGCGACCACGACGGCAGTGCCGCGGCCGGAGCTCGCGGCCGCCACCGCCCGGAGCTTACGGCCGGTTGGGAAGGCGCCGCCGCCGCGGCCGGTGAGCCCAGCACGCTCCACCTCGGTAATGAGCGCGCCGTCCCAGGCGGCGTGCAGCGGTGCCGGTCCGTAGTGCGCGACGTGCGCGGCGAGAGACATCCGCTGGTCGCGCACGATGAGCCGCAGGTCATCTGGACCTGGCGGCTGGCGAGCGCTGGCCGACGCCCTGACGTGCTCAGCGGTCACTTGCTGGTCCCGGCCGAACTGCCCGACGCGGTGCGGGACTGCGAGCTGTGCGTGCCCGCTCGGGTGCTCCAGTTCGGAGCCAGCGGTCCGGCGCGCAGCCACGCTCCGCCGACGACGACGGCGAGCACCACCAGGACCATCCCGGCTGTTACCCAGCCGGGCCGCTGCGGCCAGCTCAGCGCCAGCCGCCACAGCGTCAGCACGACGATCACCAGCACGCAGGCGGCGGTCAGCGCGAGCACCCAGCGCACCTGGGTGTCGGTGCCGGTGCCGAGGCCGTGTACCACCGCTATCGGCCAGCACGCGTACGCCGTCCAGTGCACCAGCCGCCAGCTACGCAGTCCCATCCTGGTGCGCACCAGGCTGGTGCCGATCAGCGCGAGCATCAAGTCGAACGCGATGGCGCCAAGCCCGAGCCAGAACGGCCGGTACGTCGCGATGAACGGGACGAAGGCATCCGCCACCGGGATCGAGACAAAGTTGTCCAGGACGGTCGTCAGCACGTGCAGCACCGTGAACGCCAGCGCGAGCAGCGACAGGTTGCGGTGCAGGCCCAGCGTGACGAACCGGGGCCAGCTGCGGTGCTCGAACCGGACCGATGACAGCAGACCTGCCGCCATCGCAGCGGTGAGTAGCACCATCGCGACCAGGCCGGTCGCCCGGGTGGTGTACCAGAGCGGGGTCGACGAGGTGACGATGAGGGCTGCGGGCTGGGCGCCGGTCATGCGGCCCCCGGATCGCTATCGCCGGGCCAGCCTGCCGTCGTCACCGTCGTGCCGTCGTTCCGGACCAGCCGGGCGGGTAGGCCGAGGTCGTGCAGCCAGCGGGGCGCTGCACCCCCGCGGATGATCGCCGCCGTGCTGGCGATGTTCGCATCGGTGCATGTTCCCGCCGCCACGCTGACCGTGCGCCAGCACGACCGCACCGGCGCCCCGGTGACTGGGTTGATGATGTGGTGCACCCGGCGGTCGCCCAGCTCCCAGGTCCGGACGGCCGTGCTGGAGGTAGCGAGCCCGCCGGACGTGATCGTCACGGTCTGTCCGGGCGCTGAGGCTGGCGCGGCGCTGTCGTCAGTGACCTTGATCCGCCAGCCCTCGGCGGGCGGCGGGCCGGCTACTGCCACGTCGCCGCCGAGGCTGACCAGAACGCCGCAGCCGAGCATCGCTGCGATCTGCTCGGCGCATCGGTCGGCGGCCCAGGCCTTCGCTGTCGCGCCCAGGTCGAGTTGAGCCGCGTGGGTCAGCCGAACCCGCCTGGCCCGGTGCTCAACATGCACGCAGCGCCACCCCGGTACCCGGCCAACGGCGCTGAGCGGACCGCCGACGCCGGCGCTATCGCTGCACTCCTGGCTGGCATCGCCCATGGTCCCGACGGGCCCCGCGCCCGGCAGGTCGGCGAAGTCACGGTCGTAGCCGAGCGCCGTCAGGGCAGCGCCGCAGGTGGGATCGACGTCGCCGTCGGTCAGTTGCGCCGCCCGCAGGGCCGCCGCGAGCAGGTCGGCAAACGTCTGGCTGACCACCACGGGCGCGCCGCCCGCCGCGTTGAGCCGGGACAATTCGGAGTCCCTTCGGAACCGGCTGCAGGCCGCGTCGACCCTGGCCAGTACCTCGTCAGCCACCGCGCGCGCCCGGCCAGCCGCCTGCTGGCTCGTCACCAGCAGCACCGCCGTAGTGCCGAACACGGGGAAGGACTCCCGGACCATGATCTCAGTGCTCATCCTCGGTCCGTTACGGGACATGCGCAGACGTGCCTCCGGACGTAACGTGGCTGGGCCCACTCGCCGGCTGCGGCGCCTGGCTCGGGATCGAGATGGACCCGCCGTTCTGTGTCGTGGAACTGCCGCCGCTCGTCCCGCTTCTGGTCGAACTGCTGCTGCTGCTGCTACTACTACTACTACTGCTAGTGCCGCTGCTGGGCGTGGTCGTCGCCTCGGCCGGGTGATGCCCGAACGCCAGGGCCATCACGGCTGAGCAGACGGCCCCAGCCAGCCCGGCGCGCCACGTCAGGCGGCCGATCTTGCGTAGCCCCAGGTCCCGCTCGCGCGCCGCGGCGCGTGGGTCATGCTGGAGCACGGCTGCCTTCCTTCCTGATCCCACCAGCTAGGCCGAGGTCAGCCAGCCGTCTGCGTATCTCAGTGTCGCTGCCTTGTCCTAAGAATCGGTGAACACTGGCTCTCGGTTCACCGTGACCACGCCCTCGATCTGCTTACCTCAGTTCTACCGCGCCACGGCGGCCTGCACCTGCCGCTAGAAAACCCCATCACCGTGGGAGGTCCGGCTGGCGGCTGCCGCATCCCGCTGCCGCCATGTACCGTCGGAGCATGCACGGATACACGCAGGACAAGGACGCCTACCTCCGGCGGCTGCGCCGGATCGAGGGCCAGGTTCGCGGCCTGCAGCGAATGGTCGAGGACGATACCTACTGCATCGACGTGCTGACCCAGATCTCCGCGGTGACCCGGGCGCTACAGGCGGTAGCCGTCGGCCTGCTCGAAGATCATCTCGGCCACTGCGTCACCCAGGCGATCGAGCGAGGCGGACCGGAGGCGGACGCCAAGGTCAAGGAGGCGGCGGAGGCCGTGTCGAGGCTGGTGCGCTCCTAGCGCTCCCCGAACCTGGGCCGACCCCCGCCACCCGTCGCGGACGGTCCCGTCAGCCGGGCGAACGCCCGCAGGTTGGCCAGGCTCTCGCCGCGCTTCACGCGCCAGGCGTATTCCTTCCTGATCGCACCCGCAAAACCGATCATGAGCGCCTGGTCGAAGGTTTCGTCGGCGTAGCTGAGCACGCAACCGAGCAGCCGATCGACCTCGCCGACGCTGATGGCCGCAAGCGGCTGCCGGCCCACCAGGTAGACGTCTCCGACCGGGTCAAGCGCGAAGTGCACCCCGTACATGCGCGCGTTGTGCTCAAGCAGGAACCGGTAGAACGCCGCGTGATTCTCATCCGGATGGCGGCAGAAGAACGCCTCCACGAGCAGACTGTGCGTTCCGGCTATGAGCCAGGTCATCGTCTGCAGCTTGTGTTCGCCGCGCAGCGCAACCAGATAACTGCCCGGCTCGACAGCCTCATACTGCACGCCTAGCTCGTCGAGCGCGGCGCGGAGCAGGTCAGCGTCGTGCTGGCCTGGGGGGACGACCCCCCGAGTCCCCCCGTTGTGCGCAGTCACGCCTCGACCGCAGCAGCCGCTTCGGCGGTGACAGCCGCATACAGCTGCAGCAGCGAGTCAACCGTTGCCGACCAGCCGAACCGGGACGCGTGCTCACGCGCCCCGCTGGCGAGCCGGGCCAGCCAGGCCGGGGCCTCGACCAGCTCGCGCACCGCCCTGGCGTACTGGCTCGGGTCGCGGGAGTCCACGAGGATGCCCGAGTAGCCGTGCCGGACCGCCGTGCGCAGCCCGCCGACCGCAGCGGCCACCACCGGCGTACCGCACGCCTGCGCCTCCATCGCGACCAGACCGAAAGACTCGGAGTAGGACGGCACCATGACGACGGTCGCCGCCCGATACCACTGCGCCAGCTCTGGCTGCGGGCACGGCGGCTCAAGCCGCACGTGGTCGGCGACGCCGAGCCGGGCGGCCAGCTGGACCAGGCTGTCGGGGTCGTTCCGGCCGGTGCCACTCGGCCCGCCCACGAACGCGACGGTGAGGCGGCCGGCAAGACCGGGGAAGTCTGCGAGCAGCCGCACCGCCGCGTACAGCACCACGTCGGGCGCCTTGAGCGGCTGGATCCGGCCGGCGAAGACGAGCACCACGCCGTCCTCGGGGAGGCCAAGCTGCCGGCGCGCGGTGAGCTGTGAGCCTGGCCGGAAGACCGACAGGTCCACCCCCGGGTTGATGACGGTGACCTTGGTCGGCTCGGCACCGTAATAGCCGATGAGCTGCCGCGCTTCATCATCGGTGTTGGCGACGAGGCGGTCAGCAGAGGCAACGACCTCTGCCTCGCCGCGCAGCCTGATGTCTGGCTCAACGGCATCGCCCACCGCTAGCGCGGCATTCTTCACCCTGCCCAGCGTGTGCATGGACTGCACAAGGGGGACGCCCCAGCGCTCCTTGGCGACGGCCCCGACCTGCCCAGACAGCCAGTAGTGACCGTGCACAAGGTCGTACCGGCCCGGAGCGTGCCCGGCCTCGGTGCGCAAAAGCTCGAACGTGAACTGGCAGAGCTGACCCGGAAGATCCGACTTATCCAGGTCCTCGAACGGGCCTGCCGCCAGATGCCGGACCAGCACGCCCGGCGCCAGCTCCGCTACCTGCGGCTGGTCACGCGACACCGCCCGGGTGAACACGTCTACCTCGACGCCGCGCTCGGCCAACCGCTTGGCCACCTCGACGACGTAAACGTTGAGCCCGCCCGCGTCGCCGGTGCCCGGCTGCTCAAGCGGCGATGTATGGACGCTGACTGTCGCGATCCGGCGGAGCTGGGGTCGCGGCACTGGCATGCACCTCCGGAAGGCTCGAACGGCGAATCCGGCTGTCGTGTTCCCGTGCGTCGGCCGCGGCCAGGCTGATGGCGGTGAACTGGTATGACGATGTTCCCGATCTTTTCAATATGATTATGGCTATGGCCGGGATCGGCTGGCCCGCCCCGGCGCCGCCTGGCCAGCTAGCATCGTGACCATGAGCACGCTGATCATGATCAGGCATGGCGAGAGCGAGTGGAACAACAAAGGGCTGTTCACCGGGTGGGTCGACGTCCCGCTGTCCGACCGAGGCAAGCTAGAGGCGGCGCACTCCGGCCAGCAGCTTGCCGACGCGGGCCTGCGGCCCGACATTGTCCACACGTCCGTGCTCACCCGCGCCATCCAGACCGCGACTATCGCGCTGGAGGTCGCTGACCTGGCCTGGCTGCCCGTACGCCGGTCATGGCGGCTGAACGAGCGACACTACGGCGCGCTACAGGGCAAGGACAAGGCGCAGACCAGGGCTCAGTTCGGCGCCGAGCAGTTCATGCTGTGGCGGCGGTCATACGACGTGCCGCCGCCGCCGCTCGCCGACGACGATCCGCTCTCCCAGGTCGGCGATCCGCGCTATGCGCTGCTGCCCGATGAGGTGCTGCCGCGGACCGAGTGCCTGCGTGACGTCGTCGACCGGATGCTGCCGTACTGGTACGACGCCCTCGTGCCGGATCTCGGCGCGGGCCGGGCTGTGCTGATCGTTGCGCACGGCAATTCGCTCCGCGCGCTGGTCAAGTACCTCGATCACATCAGCGATGCGGATATCGCGGAGCTGAACATCCCGACCGGCATGCCGCTGGTGTACGAGTTCGACGACCGGTTCCGGCCGACGGGGCCGGGCCGTTACCTGGACCCGGAGGCCGCGGCCGCGGCCGCCGAGGCGGTGCGCGCGCAGGGCAGCGGCCAGGCGTAACCGGGAGTTTCCGGGCCGGTCGGCGGCGCCCAGGCGGCGGTACCTCTGGTTCTGACCACTCATGTCCAGCAGGCACAATCGAGGTTGACGTCAGGCGTCGCAGCGGTGAAGATCGGGCGAAGAACCGCAGGTATGGATGGCTGGCTGTGGGCGGCGACGAGGCCGCGCTAATAGCATCGGGTCCGTGGAGTTGGGGGTGCAAGCCGTCATGTCCCCGGACATGCCAGTCACCAAGCTCTGCGCGGACGACAAGCTGCCCTCCGGCATTGGTGCCGTGCTCGCCGTGCTGCTGTCGTCGGCGGTCGTACTCGATAGCGATGACCGCGTGCTGACCTCGAGCCCTGCGGCGCGTGAGTTCGGCCTCGTCGAGGATGACCGGCTTGTCGTGGGCGAACTGCTGGCCCTGGCGCGGCAGGTCCGCCGCGACGGCAGGCCCCGCGAGGGCGAGATTGACATCATGACGAGTCGCTTCAACGGCCGCGCGACGAGCTTCGCGGTGCGGGTCGCGCCGCTTGGCGCTGCCATGGGGGACGGCGGGCTGATCCTGCTGCTGGCTGAGGACCAGACCGAGAGCCGCCGGGTCGACGAGGTGCGCCGCGACTTCGTCGCCAACATCAGCCACGAGCTGAAGACGCCCGTGGGAGCGCTCGCGCTGCTAGCCGAGACCGTAGAGGAGGCGGCGGACGACCCGGAGGCGGTACTGCGCTTCGCGGGGCGGATGCGCCAGGAAGCCGCGCGGCTGACCGACCTGGTCCAGGACCTGATCATGTTGTCCAGGATCCAGGCGGCCGAGCCGGTGCCCGACCCGCGTCTGGTTCGGCTCGACGACGTGGTGGCTGAGGCGATCGACCGGTGCCGGATGCGAGCCTCCGCCCGCGGCATCTCCCTCGACGTCGCCGGCGAGCTTGGCATCTGCATCCAGGGCGATGAGGACCTGCTGGTCACCGCCCTGCGCAACCTGCTGGAGAACGCGATCGCGTATAGCCCGGACAACACCAGGGTGCTGATCACGACCAGCTATGCAGCTAGCTGGCTGAGCGAGATCAGTGTCACTGACCAGGGCATCGGGATTCCGGAGCGAGACCGAGAGCGGATTTTCGAGAGGTTCTACCGGGTCGACCCGGCGCGCTCGCGGGCGACTGGCGGTACCGGCCTTGGCCTGGCGATCGTCAAGCACGTGACTGCCGCGCATAGCGGCAGCGTCTCGGTCTGGAGCAGGGAGGGTGCTGGCTCCACCTTCACCCTCAGGCTCCCGCTTCGCTCGCGTCATAGCGGACTCAGTGGCACCGAACACGCCAGTAAGGACCAGCCAGCGCTAACGGACCACGCAACGGCGCGATCCGCCAGGGAGGCAGTCAAGTGACTCGGGTGCTCGTGGTGGAGGATGAGGAATCCTTCAGCGACGCGCTGTCGTACATGCTCCGCAAGGAGGGATTCGAGGTCGCCGTCTGCCCGACGGGCCCGGACGCCATCGAGACCTTCGACCGCACCGGCGCGGACCTGGTGCTGCTGGACCTGATGCTGCCTGGCCTGCCGGGCAGCGAGGTGTGCCGCAGCCTGCGCGAGCGGTCCAGCGTGCCGGTGATCATGCTGACCGCCAAGGACAGCGAGATCGACAAGGTCGTGGGGCTTGAGCTCGGCGCGGACGACTACGTCACCAAGCCGTTCTCCTCCCGCGAACTGGTGGCCAGGATGCGCGCCGTGCTCCGCCGCCGCGGCGACGTGAGCGAGCCGGTCAGCTCGATCATGGAGTCCGGCCCGGTGCGGATGGATGTGGACCGGCACGTCGTCACGGTCCGCAGTCGGCAGGTGCAGCTCCCGCTGAAAGAGTTTGAGCTGCTCGAGGTGCTGTTGCGCAACGCAGGGCGAGTGCTGACCCGGATGCAGCTCATCGACCGGGTCTGGGGCGCGGACTACGTCGGCGACACCAAGACGCTCGATGTGCACGTCAAGCGGCTGCGCGCGAAGATCGAGACTGAGCCCACCAACCCGCGTCACATCGTGACCGTGCGCGGTCTGGGCTACAAGTTCGAGCCGCTCGGCTAGGCGGTGTCGCGCAGACACCGTCGAGGTGCTGCGTCCGTCCGGCCCCGCCCGGGGATCCTGTGGCGAGACCCGTTGACGGACATCGCGGGGCCTGCTGGCCGCTAGCTCGCCGTGGGCGAGGGGGTGGCGGACGCTGCCGCGCTGGCGCTGGGCGTCGGGGTTGTCTGTGCACTCGCGTGCGCCGCGGCGGCGGGCGTGGCGGCGGCCGGCAGTGGCGGTTCGAGGGTGGCGAACTGGTTCGCCCGCGGCAGCACGGGCACCTGCAGCGTGACCGGGCCGGCCTTCTCGAAGATGAGCCTGAGCGTGATGTCGGAGCCACTCCGCAGCGGCCGGGTCAGGTCTCTGAGCACGACCTGCGGCATGGGGCCGGCGTAGTAGACCGGACGACCGAGGACCACCGGGACACCGCCGGCCGGCAGCGTCACTGAGGCCGCGGTGCCAGGCGCGGTGATGCTGATCAGCTTGTCCGGAGCGCCGGTGTTCACCAGGGCCAGGAAGACACTCGCCGACTCGCCCCTTGTCAGGTCGCGGCCGATTGGGGCGCCCAGGACGAACACGTTCCTGATCGATAGGTCGCCCACAGCGGTGCCGGCCGCGTCGGTCGGATAGTGGAAGTTCAGCGTCGGCGCGTTGTTGCCGGCCTCGCAGCCGGCCAATGCCGGAATCAGCGCCACGGCCGCGACGAGCACCAGCCGATGTGACAGTGCGCCCGCCCAGCGGCTCCGGTTCACGGCATGCCCTCCTTGCGAGGATGACCGACAGACCCGGCACAGCGTAGCCAAACGGCACGGACGGGCGCGCGCCGGCCCGGCCGAATCGGGTTAGGTGGCCGCCCCATGGCTGTGCTGAGCCGGCCTGTCCCCGCCAGCGTGCGGCGTGGGCGCCCACCTGGGGCCCGTATTGCCCGCGGCTGCCAGGCTGACGCCGCGGGAGTCACGATTGGCATTCGGTGCCCCATGCCAGGGTTAATCGGTCAGTTCGACGAGAATGTCGAGCGCGGCGGATCGCGGCGGCGCCCTGAGTCAGCCGCGGATCGCCTGGACCAGTCCGGCGGTGTTCTCACTGGGACTCAGGCCGCTGGCGATTTTGACGGTCCGATCGGGCCCCACCAGGACGGCCGCCAGCTGGGTGGCCGAGACACCCGCCGGGCCGCTGGCTCGGCTGGTCAGGACGTTGTCGGTGTCGTACGCCAGGGTCAGCACCGTCCGGCGCTGGAAGCTGAGCTCGCCGTAGAGCTGCTGGACCTCCGCCTCGGTCTGCTGGTCGTAGATCACGTAGGCGGCCTTCGCATGCGCGCTCGCCGCGACGTCGGCCAGCCAGGCCAGTGTGCTGGCGCAGTTGCAGCCAGGCGGAACGACCACGAGCATGGCCTGACTGAGCGCATCCAGTCGCACCGGCCCACGACCATCGACTTCGATATCCGCACGCGGCAGCGCGCCTGCACCCACGATGTGTGGCGAGGACCGGCCAGCACCGTCGGGCAGGGCTGAGTTCGTGCCCGAGCCGGGCAGGCCGGTCAGGCCCTGTTCGGACGTCGCCGTGAACACAGTGAGCAGGGTGCCGGTGATCAGGGCCAGGATCAGGCAGCAGGCAAGCAGCGGCAGCACGATGCCGTCTTTGCCCAGCGACCGGTGCCAGCGGGTCCGCCGCTCCTGGCGGCGCCGCGCCCGCAGCTCACGGCGGTACGCCTGCACGTCGCGGTCGAGCTCCCGCGCGTCGTCGGGAATCTCGATGTCGACCGGTGGCAGACCTCTATCGTCCCGTCCCGGTTCGCTGCCTGGGCTCACGGCTTCCTCTCCGACAGGAGCGAACGTCTCCTTCCAGTATGGGCCAGAGCGGGTTCGCGGGGGGTAGCCGGACGGAGCGACGATCCGCCGATCCAAGCGCGCCCGGCGACGACGCGCCGGCCCGGCAACGCAAACTCAATTTGACGCTCCGTAACTGCGCCATTGACCTGCGCCTTTGCCCCTAACGACAGCGAATCGCCCTGGGTGCTCGTGGTAAGCTGGTATCCAGCGGAAGGGGTTCGTGCCACATGTCATTTAAGGTCGGCGACACCGTTGTCTACCCCCACCATGGGGCTGCTCGGATCGAGGAAATCGAGACCCGTGTCATCAAGGGCGAGGACAAGACCTACCTCGTCCTGAAGGTCGACAAGGGTGACCTGACTGTGCGTGTTCCCGCGGACAATGCTGAACTTGTCGGTGTCCGCGACGTGGTGGGTCAGGAAGGGCTTGAGCGCGTTTTCGACGTGCTGCGCGCTCCGTACACGGAGGAGCCGACCAACTGGTCCCGCCGGTACAAGGCCAATCTGGAGAAGCTCGCTTCTGGCGACGTGAACAAGGTGGCCGAGGTCGTCCGCGACCTGTGGCGCCGGGACCGCGAGCGCGGCCTGTCGGCAGGCGAGAAGCGGATGCTGGCTAAGGCCAGGCAGATCCTGGTCAGCGAACTCGCCCTCGCCGAGAAGACCAACGAGGACAAGGCCGAGGCCCTGCTCGACGAGATTCTCGCTTCCTGACCTGTGCTGGCCGGTAATTCAGTGCTGGCCGCTAATTCAGTGGCCGACCTGCTGCCGCGAGTCGGCATCGGCGTCGACGTCCATCCCATCGAGGCGGGCAGGCCGCTATACCTGGCAGGCCTGCTGTGGCCCGGCGAGGACGGTCTGACCGGCCACTCTGACGGTGATGTCGCGGCACACGCGGTCTGCAGCGCGGTGCTCTCCGCAGCCGGTCTCGGCGACCTGGGAAGCCAGTTCGGCATCAGCCGGCCGGAGTGGGCCGGCGCCCCCGGCTCGGCGCTGCTGGCCGAGAGCGCACGGCTCACCGAAGCGGCCGGCTTTCGGATCGGGAACGTTGCCGTTCAGGTGATCTGTAACCGTCCGCGCATCTCGACGAGGCGGGCCGAGGCCGAGCACGCGCTGGCAGCGGCGCTCGGCGGCGCGGCAGTCAGCGTGGCCGCAACCACGAGCGACGGGCTGGGCCTGACCGGGCGTGGCGAGGGCATCGCCGCAATCGCCACCGCGCTGGTAGTCCGGGCCTAGCCGGGTTCTCCGGGCGCGCCTCGCCCGATGGTCAGCTGTCCGGTGGCGTCGGCGTACTCCACATGCGGTGGAACACCGGCATGTTGTCCGCCGCATCGTCATCGACGCCCTGGTCCGCGGTGGCTGGGTCGCTGGTCCCCGGGTGGTCGCTCTCGTGCGTCGCTGGGAGGGTTTCAACGTCGCTGGTGTCGACAGGCGTCGCGGCGGCGTCGGCGGGGTCGGCCGGCTCTGCTGGGACGTCGGCAGGCGCCGGGTCGGCGGGTTCTGCCTCGGCGGCTTCGGCAGCGAGGCCGGCCGGTTCCGCTGCGGCGTCGCCGGGTTCTGCCGGGGCATCGCCAGGCGCAGTGCCATCCCCGCCGCCAGGATCTCCATCCGCGTCCGCAGACTGCCGGCACATATCCGCAGAGTGCCCGCGGGCTTGGTCTGGCACGTCGGGCTCGGCGGTGACCTCGGCGTCGGTGTTCTCCGCCGCGGCTGACCCGCGGTCAGTGCCGCCTGGGTCCTGGTCACGGCCGGGCGGGTCGTCCCATGGGGCCGGGCCGGGTTGGTCAGCCGCTGCCGCGCCGGCGGCCGCCCCGGCAGCGGCTGACGACACGAGCCGTGCGCTGAAGCCGGGCATGATCGAGGCCGAGTCCCGCGGCTGCGGGGTCCGCACCGGTAGCGACGCCGTCGGCGCGGTGGCGATCAGCTGGTCGGCATCGTCCTCCGTGACCGCCGACATCCCCGGCTCTGCCACGCTGGCCTGACGGCGGAGCCTCGCGTGTCGCAGCAGGGCGAGCAGCAGCATGAAGGCGATGAATACCAGCGCCCACGGCAGCACCGCTGCGGTTGCGGCGCCGGCGTTGTGCGGCAGCGCGCGCCCAGTCGCGTGCAGCACGTCCGCGCCGGCGGCCGCCGCGAGCACGCACAGCAGGGCCAGCCAGGAGAGCATCCGGCTCGGCAGCCCGGCGCCACGCAGCCCCAGCACGGCGAGCAGCGTTATCACCAGCATTGCGTCGATTAACAGCGGGTAGTCGCTGGCGTGCTGCGGAGATATCCCCGCCTGTCTCGCGACAGCATGGATGCCCGAGTACGACAGCACGAAGGCGGCGGCAGCCAGCGCCGCCACGCCGAGGATCACAGCGGCGAGCACCAGGATCCGGACTGGCTGCGCCCAGCCGCCCTGATTCGTGCCTAGCTCAGGCTGCGGCCTTAACACTGCAGCTGAATGGTCGGGCGGCGAGGCTTGTTCGCTCATCGGCCTGGCGATTCCTTCCTCGGCGGTACCGGCGGGCAGCGCCCGCGTCAGGGCATGTGCCTGACTGCCGATGGGGAGCGGGAGAATGGACTCACCGGTCAGCCCGCGTCAAAGGAGACGATATGCCGTACTACCGGGTTGCAGGCGAGGTTCCGGCAAAGCGCCACGTCCGCTTCCGCGGGCCAGACGGGAGCCTGTACGCCGAGGAGCTAATGGGCGAGGAGGGGTTCGCCTCCGACTCCTCGCTGCTCTATCACCGGCATCCGCCGACCGCGATCGTCAAGAGCGAGGGCCTCGCCGCCGCGGCCGAGGTCGGGCTCACCGCCAATCACCCGCTGCTGCCGCGCCACTTCCGCACTCAGGATCTGGCGAGCGGCGGCGACATGGTGCTCGGCAGGCAGGCGTTGCTCGCCAACGATGACGTACGTATCTCGTTCGCTGCTGCCGATGCGGCGTCTGAGCTCTACCGCAACTCGTCCGGCGACGAGGCGGTGTACGTGCGGTCCGGCACCGCCGAGTTCGAGTCGGTGTACGGCAGCATCGCAGCGGGTGCGGGCGACTACGTCATCGTGCCGCGCGGCACCATCCACCGGTGGCTGCCCGGCGCCGCCGGCGTGCATGTTCTGATCATCGAGGCGCGCGGTCACATCCGGCCGCCGCGCCGGTACCTTTCGCAATACGGGCAGTTTCTTGAGCATGCCCCGTACTGCGAGCGCGATCTGCGCGGCCCGATCGGCCCGCTGCTGGCCGGCGGCGAGGATGTCCCGGTGATCGTGCGGACCGCAGCCGGGCTGACCAGGCTGACGTATGCCTACCACCCGTTCGACGTGGTGGGCTGGGACGGCTACCTGTACCCGTACGCGTTCAACATCGCCGACTTCGAGCCGATCGTGAAGCGGATGCACGCGCCGCCGCCGGTGCACCAGACCTTCGAGGGGCCCAACTTCGTGATCTGCTCGTTCTGCCCGCGGCCGCTCGACTTCGACCCGGAGGCAGTGCCGATCCCTTACAACCATCACAACGTCGACTCCGACGAGATGATGTACTACGTGGCCGGGGACTATTCGGCGCGCAAGGGCTCGGGGGTGGGGCTCGGCTCGATCACGCTGCACCCGTCCGGATTCACGCACGGCCCTCAGCCGGGCGCGGTCGAGGCGGTCATCCGCGGCCTCGCCCAGGGGACGACCACGACCGACGAGACGGCAGTCATGATCGACACGTTCCGGCCGTTGCTGCTCGCCGAACCAGCGCGCGCGGCAGAGGACCCGGAATACGCCTGGACCTGGACTGGCGCCGCCCGCGGTCAGCGCGGCCCGGATCAGGCCGACCGCGGACCCGGATTCTGAGCCGCTGCATGGTCAGTCCCGCCGACCTGGTTGCAGGCTAGACCATGATCCTGCCGCCCGCGACGTCGAGTGTGACGCCGGTGATCCAGGCCGACGCGTCCGAGGCCAGGAACAGCGCGGCCGCGGCGGCGTCCTCGGGCTGGCCGAGTCGGCCGAGCGGGAAGCTGGCCCCGAGCCGCGGCCGCTGCTCGGCCGGGAGCCACGCGCGCATCTTGTCGTTCTCCGTCGCGGACGGCGCGAGGCAGTTAACCCGGATGCCACGGGCGCCAGCTTGGCGGCCAGGTGCCGGGTAAAAGCTATGACGCCGGCCTTGGCCGCCGCGTAGGCAGCCGCGGACCCGGCGGCCGGCCGGCCAGCGGCCGACGAGATAGTCACGATGGCACCGCCGCGCTCTGGCATCGCCGGCAGTACCGCGCGCGCCGTGTAGAAGACCGAGTTGAGGTCCGTCTCAACGACATCGCGCCAGTGCTCCGGCGCCTCGGCGTCGGTCGGCACCGGCGTGCCGTTGCCACCGGCGAACGCGGCGATCAGGTCCGGGTAGCTGCCCGGCGCCGCGGCCCGGGTGGCGACCCCATGCTGCCTTTCGGTCACGTTCGTACCCCTGGAGTGATCGGCGGCCAGGTATCGCACCCCGTTGCTGCGCTCGAGCAAAGGTTAGATGCCAAAGGCTTAGATGTCAATTATTCGGCTGCCGACCGCCGAATCGGCGGGCGGACGTAGTGTGGGGTGGTGCCCGCCGTCACGCGCCCGATCTGCTGATGCGAGTCGTCACGCGTCAGGCGTTCCGCCGCTGGGCCGTTGTGGCGGCCGGGACCGCGCTGTTGTCCGGACTGCCTGCGCTGATCGCCGCCTGGCCGGTGCCGGTCGCCGCGGTGTCGGCCGCGCAGCTGCAGGCGCGCATCCTGTCCTCGGCGGGCGTTCCCTACCAGGGTTACGTCGAGAGCAATGTCGACCTCGGCTTGCCGAGCCTGCCCGACCTCGGCAATGTCACGTCCCTGCTGGACGGCACCACCGATCAGTACGCGTGGTACCTGTCGGCCGACCAGTGGCGCGCGGACGTGCTGACGAGTGCGGGCGAGACCGACACGTATGAGTCACCCGCCTACGGGACGTACGAGTGGAATTACAGCAGCGACCTGCTGACGCAGGTCCTGGGCACCGAGCCGGTGCGGCTGCCGCGCGCCGCCGACCTGTTGCCGCCCGCGCTAGCGCAGCGGCTCCTCAGTTATGCCGGGTCGGCAACCAGGATGTCGACGCTGCCGGCGCGACGGATAGGCGGCGTGGACGCGGCCGGGCTAAGGCTGACGCCGGCCGGAACTACGTCGACTATCAGTGCCGTCGACGTGTGGGCGGACTCGCGCACCGGGCTGGCTGTCGAAGTCGAGATCTTCGGCCGGGGCTCGACCGCGCCGGTGCTGGTGAGCCAGTTCCTGTCCGTCAGCTTCACCCGGCCTGCGGCAGCGACCGTGACGCCGGATCTCAGCACGAGCGTCAACTTTGCGACCAGCAGCCTGCCCGACGTGACCCGGATACTGAACGGCTACGGACCGGGACTGCCGGCCAGTCTCGGTGGCGTAGCCCAGGTGGCCGGCGTGCCGGGCCTTCCCGACCTGGCAGCCTACGGCAGCGGGCTTGCCAGATTCGCCGTGCTGCCGCTGCCGTATAGCACCGGTCAGTCCCTCATCCAGGCGGCCAGCTCGGCAGGCGTCACTGTCCAGCTCGGCAGCGGCACCGCGGTGATCATTCAGACACCCCTGGTGACGGTGCTGGTGTCGGAGCAGTCGTCCGGGCCGATCTACCTGCTCGCCGGCACGGTCACTGCCAACGTGCTGGAGCGCGCCGCCCAGCAACTTCCGGAGTACCCGTGATCGTCACGTCGGGGCTTACCAAGCGGTACGGCACGCTGCTCGTGGTCGACGGTGTGAACCTCGACGTCCGGGAGGGTGACCGGTACGGGTTCCTCGGCCCGAACGGCTCCGGCAAGACGACGGTCGTGCGCATGCTGCTCGGCCTGGTCTACGCCACGAGCGGCACGATCGAGGTGCTCGGCCGCCCGGTACCCAGGCAGGCCTCGGCGGTGCTGCCACTGATCGGCGCCCTCGTGGAGGCTCCTGGTGCCTATAGTCATCTGTCCGGCCGGGCGAACCTGGCGATAATCGACGCGGCCGGCAGCCCGTCACCGGGACGCCGCCGGGACCGGCGGCGGCGCATCGGCGAGGCGCTCGACCGCGTCGGGCTGGGCGGCATCGATGACCGGCCGGTGCGGAAGTACTCGCTCGGCATGCGTCAGCGGCTTGGCCTTGCCGCCGCCCTGCTGCGTTCGCCACGGCTGCTCATCCTCGACGAGCCGACGAACGGCCTGGACCCGCGGGGCATCCACGAGGTCCGCACCATGCTGGCCGAGCTCAACTCGGCCGGGACGACGGTGTTCATGTCCAGCCACCAGCTCGCGGAGGTAGAGCAGTTGTGCACGCGAGTCGGCGTCATCGATCGCGGTCGCCTGGTGCTGCAGGATGACCTGACGGCGCTGCGCGGGCCGACGGGCCGGGTCGTCGTGCACACCGCCGACGCCGACCGGGCCGTTGGCGTGCTCGGCAGGCGGGTGGCCAAACGGGACGGCGACCGGCTGGTCGTCGCCGACGCCGACCCTGCCGGAGTCAACGCACAGCTCGCCGCGGCCGGGCTGCGGATCACCGAGATCTGGCCCGAGCGCCGGTCGCTCGAAGAGCTGGTGCTGTCGGTGACGACCGGCAGCTCCGACAGGTTCGACGGAGCCGACCGGGCGGGCCGGCGCCGGGCCGCGAGCGACACGGCAGTGACCGCGCCGAGCAGCAGCATGGCGGCTGGCCACGCAACGGCCGAATCGGGTGACATGGCGGCAGCCGGAGTCTTGGCATCGGGGGGCGACAGGCCGGCCGAATCCGGCGAGTCGGCGGCGCCGGGCGACAGGCCGGCCGAATCCGGCGGCATGGCAGCTGGGGGAGAGACGGCAGCAGCGGGTGAGGCCGCGGCCGGATCCGGCGAGTCGGCGGCGAGCCGATGATCCGGGTAGAGCTGGTCAAGCTGACCCGGCGGCCCCGAAGCTGGGTCACCATCGCGCTGCTGTGCCTGCTGCCCATCGTGGTGGCCGTCTTCGTGGCCGTGACGCACGTCGCCCCGCCACCCGGTCAGGGACCGGCGCTGCTGTCTGCGGTGCTTTCGAACGGATCACTGTTCCCGGCGGCTGCGCTCGCGGTCGTCCTGCCGATCTTCCTGCCCGTCGCCGTCGCCGTGGTCGCTGGCGACTCCGTGGCGGGCGAGGCCAGCTCCGGAATGCTGCGCTATCTGCTCGCGCGTCCGGTCGGGCGCACCCGGCTGCTCGTCGCGAAACTGATCGCACTCGTCACGTTCGTCCTGGTCGCTGTGCTGGCCGTCGCGGGGACGTCCTACATAGCGGGACGGGTGCTTTTCGGCGACAAGCCGGTCGCGGTGAGCACCAACGGCATCACCACGAATGTGATCGCGACCTCGCTGTCCGGCACCAGCCTGACGCCGGCTGACATACTCGTGCGAACCGCGGGCGCGGTGACCTTCATCGCGGTGTCCATGCTCGGCGTGGGCGCGATCGCACTGTTCCTGTCCACGCTCACCGACTCGTCGCTGGCCGCGGCGCTCGGCGCGCTCGCCGCGCTGATCACCAGCGGGGTGCTCGTCGCGCTCAACTCGGCCGCCGCGATCAGTCCGTACCTGCCAACCCGCTACTGGCTGTCTTGGGTCGACTTCTTCCGTGAGCCGATCCTCTGGCGCCCGATCGACCAGGGATACGCGATCCAGGGCGTGTACGTGCTGGTGTTCCTGGCGGCGGCGTGGGCCAACTTCGCGACCAAGGACATCACGAGCTGACCGGCCCGCGGCTGCCTGGGCAGCCACGCCAGTCCCATGGGTGTCCCGTTACTACTGCCGGAGCGATAGCCACGGGACACTCACCGCGGTAGCACCGCTTCGCTGAGGCGCGCAGGC
>JASHSZ010000092.1 GCA_030040815.1 Streptosporangiaceae bacterium | reverse complement strand
CGCGTAGAACTCCACGTTGGCGTACAGGTCGCGGCCTGGCTTCAGCTCGGCCAGCAGCTCGACGGCGGTCTTTTCGACCACCTCGGCCAGCTCGACGCGCTCGCTGTGGAGTTCCCTGGCGACCTCGTGCAGGAGCTGGGAGCGCGGGTCGATGGTCTTGTAGATGCGGTGGCCGAAACCCATCAGGACGCGGCCGCTCTCGATCTCGTTGCGCAGCCACGGTTCCGCGTTGTCCGCCGTGCCGATCGCGTCGAGCATGTCGAAGACCCGCGCGGGCGCGCCACCGTGCAGCGGACCTGACAGCGCGGCGAGGGCCCCGGTCGCGACGGCACCGATGTCAGCGCCGGAGCTGGCGATCACCCGGGACGTGAACGTCGAGTTGTTAAAGCCATGGTCGATCGTGAGCATCAGGTAGCGCTCAACCGCATACCTCGACCGGTCGTCAGGCACCTCGCCGTTGATCATGTAGAGGTAGTTGGCGGCGTAGCCGAGGTCGGCGCGCGGCTGCACCGGCTCCAGGCCGCCTGCTAGCCGGAACAGGGCGGCGGCGAGCACCGGCATGATCGCCGACAGCCGAGCTGCCTGCTCGACGGTCTCTGCCTCAGTCTGGTCGCCCCACGGTCTGCAGCCCAGCGCCTGCGCGGTCAGCGAGAGTGCCGTCCGCAGCGAGGCGAGCGAACCGCGCGTGCTCAGCGCGGCGATCGCGGGCAGCTGCTCCGCCACGCCATTCGGGAGCTGGCGCCAGGCCGCGGACTGCCGGGCGAACTCCTCACGCTGCCCCGCATTCGGCAGGTCACCGTGCAGGAACAGGTACCAGGCGTCCTCCACCCGGCCGCGCCTCGCGATGTCGACCGCATTGTACCCCCGGTAGTGGTAGAAGCCCTTGCGCCCGAGCACGTCGGAGACCCTGGTGTGGGCGACGGACACACCCGCGAGCCCGGCTGGGGCCTCGTAGGGCGCGCTCGCAGCGTCTGCGGCGGCAGTCATGGTGAACTCCCCTGGCTAAGGAACCGCGTTACGGACAATTATTGATCGCGACGAGGGTTGCGGGTCAATATTGACTGTAATCAACTCAGACGACCGGCGGGAGGCGAGCGTGACAGAGTGGATCGGTGCTGCCGAGGCCGCCGAGCGGCTCGGCATCAAGCCTGCCAGCCTTTATGCGTACGTCAGCCGCGGCGTGCTGAGCCGGCGCCGGGATGCGGACGGCCGGGCCAGCATGTTCGACGCCGAGGAGGTAGCGCAGCTCGCCCGCCACGGTCGACCGCGGCGTGGCACGGCCGGCGCTGAGCTGGTCATCGAGTCCGAGCTGACCGAGATCACCAGCACCACGCAGCGATACCGCGGCCACGACGCGACGAGCCTGGCGCTGCGCTGCACCTTCGAGGAGGTCGCGATGCTGCTCTGGACCGGGGCGCTGCCCGGCGCCGATGCGCTTCCCCGCGCCGTCGACGGGCCTGACTATTCCGATCCGGGCCGCAGGACCCGCTGGTCAGCGACGCCCGCCGCGCTCGCTGCCGGGCGCGCCGCCCAGGCAGCGCTGCCGCCCGGTACGTTGCCGCTCGAGCGCATCCAGGTGATCGTGCCGGCCCTCGCGGTTACCGACCCGTTCCGGCTGCATCTCGATCGGCCGGCCGTCGTTGCTGCTGGCATGTCACTGATCGCCGGGATGACGGACGCCCTGCCGCTAGCCGGAGCTGCGGGCCCGGCCGACGACGGCATCGCCGCCCGCCTGGCCGCCCGGCTGTGCCCGGCACCAGCCTCGGCCGACCTGATCCAGGTGGTGAGCGCCGCCCTGGTGCTGGTGGCCGACCACGAACTGGCCGCGTCCACGCTAGCTGCGCGGGTGGCCGCCTCGATGCGAGCCGACCCGTACGCGGTGGTTTCCACCGGCCTGGGCGCGATGACCGGCGCGCTGCACGGCGGTGCCGCGCTGGGCGCCGAGATCATGCTCGGTGCGGCGGACTCGCCAGCGGACGCGCCGCGCGTGGTCGGTGACGTGCTCCGCCGCGGCGAGAAGCTGCCTGGTTTCGGCCACTTCGTCTACCGCGACGGCGATCCGCGCGCGAATCTGCTGCTCCGGCTCATCGCGGAGCTCGCGCCGGACTCGGAACGGCTCGCTGTCGCCTCGGCAGTGACTGCGGAGGCACGACGCCGGGCGCTGCCCGATCCGAACATCGAGTTCGCGCTCGCCGTCCTCGTCGGCGTGGCCGGGATGATCCGCGGCGCTGGCGAGGCAATGTTCGCCATCGGGCGGACAGCTGGCTGGCTGGCGCACGCGATGGAGGAATACGAGCGGAACATCCCGATCCGGCCGCGGTGTGTCTATACCGGCCCGGTGGCAGTGACCGAGTCGGCCGGCCAGGCCTGACCGCGGAGATCCAGGTCGGTGCCGCGGCCGGGAATGTGCCGCGCCAGCCGCGCCTTATGCTTCGCAGAGTCGAGTGGGAGTGAACACGATGGCCGTACGTCGCCTGAACCACGCCGTCCTGTACGTCCTGGACGTGGCTGCGAGCGTCGATTTCTATGCCGACGCGCTCGGTCTCGAGGTCCGGATGCAGATGCCCGGCCGGGCTGCGTTCCTGCGGGCGCCCGGCAGCGCGAACGATCACGATCTCGGCTTGTTCGAGGTGCCGCGCGGCCAGGCGCCGCACGGTGCCTATATCGGCCTGTATCACCTCGCCTGGGAGGTCGGCACGCTCGCGGAGCTGGCTGAGACCAGGGACCGGCTCGAACGGCGCGGCGCGCTGGTGGGCGCCAGCGACCACAAGGTGTCGAAGTCGCTGTATGCCAAGGACCCGAGTGGCATCGAGTTCGAGGTCATGTGGCGGGTGCCGGCCGAGGCCTGGGAGCAGGAACTGGCCAGCGGCGAGATGATCGCCCCGCTCGACCTGGAGGGCGAGCTTGCCCGCTGGGGCGACCGCGTCACTGGCGCGGCGGCCGGCTCGATCACCTGACCCGCGGCGGCGTGGCGCTGGCTAGCGCAGCGCGGGTCGTCCGGACTGACCGACGTCTTTAGGCTTGGTGCTGACCTCGATCGTGCCTTTGTAGCCGATCCCGCGCACGTGCACCACCGGAGCGTCGGCCGGCAGGCGGCTCTCCAGGTCTTCCTCCGCCGACCAGCCCTTGCTCACGCCGAACCCGTCCAGTTCCAGTCGCACGCCGAGCGGCACGAGCACGTCGATGCGCGACTTGTAGGCGATGGCGTACAGCCTGGTGACCGGCGCGCTGAGGTCCGCGGCGCGCAGGTCGATGTGACCGCTGCCCTTGTAGACGATGGCGCGGAATTGCTCCGGCACTCGCCAGCGCCCGCCGCGCCGGATGTCGCTCTTATACGCGATCGCGAACCGGCCCGGCGCGCGGCCACCCGCGGCGCCAGGGGTGACCGGCCTGGCCGCCGCCGACACGGCTGGCAGGTCCCGGGTCAGCACGACGAGGTCACTGCTCAGCCGGGCCGTCAGCGCTGCCCTGGTGCGCTGGTCGAATTCCTCATCATCCAGTCGGCCCTCGGCGAACGCCTGCTGCAGCTGCTGGACGACGGCATCCCGGTCGCGGTCGCCGACCCGGAGCTCGGTGTCCTGCTCCTCGTCCGCCGGGTCAGTCGCCACTACGCCTCCCGCAACTCACGATGTATCGCGAAAATACCCATGCTGGCCAGGCTACCGCCCGGCCAGCCGGGCGTACAGGTCTGAGGTCTGGGCGGCGATCCTCGACCAGCTGAAGTCG
>JASHSZ010000738.1 GCA_030040815.1 Streptosporangiaceae bacterium | reverse complement strand
GCAGCGCGAGCAGGTCGGTGAGCGTGAGCTGGATGACTGCTGGGGTGATGTCACCGGCGCTGGCACCCTGGGTGGAGAAGGCCGCACCGAAGAGCACCACGGCGATCGCCAGCCAGCGGCAGGAGACGTCGCCCTGCCGGTACCGGCGGATCAGCAGGACGGCCGCCAGCACCGTCAGCAGGACACCGACGGTCGTCCAGGCAGCAGTCGACAGGCTCATGGCGGCCAGGCTGATGCGAGCGCCTGCACCGGGCGTGAGTGCACCAGACCTCCCGTCGGGCCGCATCCCGTGTCACCAGACCGAAACACTCGGAGCGCGAGTCAGGGCACAGAAAGCTGCACGCCAGGCAGGGGGTTCATGCCTGCGACGCGCCGACGGGCGGGCAGCCATGCCAGGCGTCCCGGCGCGTGCCGGCGCTCCCGGAGACGTCCTGTGTCTCGCACTTTCGGTGAAGCGGCCATGACTCTACGGCGCGCAGGTCACGCTTCGATTGAGGATGGGCCTACACACGGCGACAACTTCGTGGCGGGTTGCGCCAAACGTCCTGACCTGGGCGTACTGGCCACCGGCTTACCCGCGACGAGGCGCAGATACCGACCTGCTGACCAGGGCAGCGACCCCTGGCGGGCGCTACTGTCAGGGAGACGACCCGCGGAGACCGGCTAATACTCGCCCGTGATCACGTTCGCGAGCGGCTGGCCAGCGATATACCGCTCGGCCTGGGTCCGGACAAGCCTGTTCGCCATCTCGAGCGAGTACGGGTTCGACGCGCCAATATGGGGCGTGATCAGCACGTTCGGCAACGCCCAGAGGGGGTGACCGGGTGGCAGCGGCTCCGGATCGGTCACGTCCACCGCGGCCGACAGCCGACCCGCCTGCAGTTCCGCCACCAGGTCGTCGGTGACCACCAGCACGCCGCGGGCGGCGTTGATGAGCAGCGCGCCATCCTTCATCTGGGCCAGGAACGCCGCGTCGACCATGCCGATCGTCTTATTGGTCACCGGAGCCAGCAGGATCACGACGTCGGCGTCCGGCAGCAAGCCGGACAGGTCCGAGACCGGGTTGACCCCGTCCCGCGCCGATTGCGCCACCCGGCGAATCTCGACGTCGAAGGCGGCCAGCCGACGCTCCACCGCCTGGCCGATTGAGCCGTAGCCGACGATCAGCACGCTCTTGCCAGCCAGGCTGTCGGTGAACCGATAGCTCCACCGCGCGGCCGCCTGCTCGACCGCGAAGTACGGAAACTGGCGGAGCGCGGCTATGGCCGCGCCCACGACCCACTCAGCGGTGCTCGCGTCGTGCGCGCCGCGGGCGTTGCACAGCACCACGCCGGGCGGCACGTGCGGCCGGACCTTGTCGAAGCCAGCGGTCAGCGTCTGAACGACCCGCAGCCTCGGCATGCGTGCCATGGCGATGACGGCCTCCGGCGGAGGAAAGAAGGCCGGCACGTAGAACTCCACCATGGCTGCAGAAGCCGGGAGCGCGGATCCGGCCGGCGCGACCACCTCGACGGTCGCGCCGTTCAGTCCGGCCAGCTCTTCCGCCACCGGCTCCGTCGGGACCCAGATCAGCACGGTCCCCCTGCCACTACCCACGAGGCGACCTCGCTTTCGCGCTCCGTACCCGCGTCGGCAGGATAGCGCCCCGGCTCCCGATCGATCCGCGGGAACACCCGCTGCGGCTTCGGCAGCGTGCTGCCGAAGTCATCGCACGCGGCCGCGACTCGCGCGGCCAGGTCCGGCAGGAACGGCCAGATCTCCGCCGCCAGCACCTGGCACGCCGCGAGGAGGGCGCCGAGCACCTCGTCCAGCCGTCGCCCGGCGGCGTCATCTCCGGCGCGCTCGGCCCGGCCGAGGTGCCAGGGCTCGGCCTTCTCGACGTATCTGTTGGCCTCGTCCACGATCTCGAAGACGGCGGCCGCGGCGGCACGGAAGTCGAACCTGGCCAGCGCGGCCTGTACCGAGTCCGGAGTCCGCTGGAGGGTGTCCGCCAGCGCGGCCGCGTCGGACGGCCAGGCCGGCGCCGCCTCCGGCCCGGTGGCCAGGACGGGCGGACCTCCGTCAGCTGCTGCGGCGAGCCAGCGGGTGGTTCCGTGCGGACGACGGCAGGCCCGAACGACCCCGTTCCGGTATGCGTGCGATAGCGACGAAACTCTGCTCACGAGGTTGCCGAGCCCGTTGGCCAGGTCCTGATTGGCCCGGGAGATCAGCTTGTCGACGCTGAAGTCGGTGTCCCCCACGCGTGGTACGTCCCGCAGCAGCCACCAGCGCACCGCGTCGACGCCGTACGCGGCGACCAGCGCCACCGGGTCGCTGCTGTCCCGCTGAGCGCAGGCCGCCGACTTGCTGATCTTGCTGCCACCCACGGTGAGATAGTCGTGCACGACGATCTCGGTCGGCAGCGGGGCGCCCGCCGACAGCAGAATCGCGGGCCAGTACACCGCGTGGAACCGAAGCACGCCCTTGCCGACCAGGTGCACCCGCCGGTCGGCGTCGACCCACCAGCGCTGGTAGTCGGCGGCGCGCAGGCCCTTCGCCCCGTAGCCAAGCGCGGTGACGTAGTTGCCGAGGGCATCCCACCACACGTAGATCACCTGACTCGGGTCGTCGGGCACGCCGATGCCCCAGCCGCGGGCCCGCTCCACCGACCTGGACACGCTGAAGTCGGTCAGTCCGCCGTCGAGGAAGCCGAGCACCTCGTTGCGCCGGCTTGCGGGCTCGATCCGCAGCCGACCGGACGTGATCTCCGCGCGCAGCCGCTCGGCATACCGCGACAGCCGGAAGAACCAGTTGTTCTCGGTGATGAGCTGCGGGCGGGTGCCGTGCTCGGGACAGCTGCCGTCGGTCAGCTCGTCCTCGGTGTAGAACTGCTCGCAGCCGATGCAGTACAGCCCCTGGTAGTCCCGGCGGTACAGGTCGCCGCTGGCCTGACAGGCCCGCCAGAGCCGCTCCACGCCCGGCCGGTGGCGCGGGTCGCAGCTGGTCCGGATGAAGTCGTCGAAGCTCAGCGAGAGCTGCTCGCGCAGCCCGGCGAGGATGCTGGCGTTGCGGTTGACCAGCTCCCTGGTGCTGACGCCTTCCTGCTCCGCGGCCAGCACGTTCTTGAGCGAGTTGTCGTCGGTGCCGCTCTGCAGCCGTACCTCGTCGCCGATGCGCCGATGGTGCCGGGCGAGCACGTCGGCCTGCACCAACTCGAGCGCGTGGCCGACGTGCGGGGGCGCGTTGACGTAAGGGATGGTGGTACTCAGATAGAGACGGGTCATCGGAACCTCCTGGAAACATCCGGGGGCGCCGACCCCGCACATGAATCGAGGCCCCCTTCGGGGCCTCGTGCGGACGGTAGATCCTGGCAGCGTCAAGTGGCCCCGGCTAGCGGGGCATCATCTCCTGGTGCGCTGCGTCCTGCATGTCGTCCAGTCTACCCGAGCGCCTGGGGCCTAGTCGATGACCGGTCGAGCCGTGGCGAAGAGGCTTCGGACCAGCGTGCCGTCCGTCGCCGTCCACAGCCCAGTGACCTCACCCGCGCCGGGCAATGCAGCATCGGCTGTCGCTGGGCTGAGCCGGCGTGCGAAGGAGATGCTGAGTCCCTGCCTCGGCGCTGCAGCGGCAGGCACAGCGTGCACAGTGGCGTCCGGGGTGTTGCTCTGGCTCTGCGCCTGCGCTTGAGCGCGTCCCTGGATCAGCTCCGCGAGCTGGGTGAGCAGGACCGGGTCATGCGTGCCGTCGTAGATCCAGCGCGGGCCGAGCACGCCGTGCTCGGCCGTCCCGATCAGGTGCGCATCGGCTTCCGGTAGTGGGCTGCCCCGGTACGTCATCGGCACGAGGTACGCGGTGAGCTCACGGGCGGCATCGTCCCTGACGACCAGGAACT
Organism: Streptosporangiaceae bacterium; assembly: GCA_030040815.1. The sequence goes on along the minus strand of JASHSZ010000738.1, from coordinate 3,485 downwards.
CGATCCCGACCTGGCCGGCCGGGTCGTCAAGCCGGAAGCCGCCGACCTTCGCCAGTGACGGCCCGCCCTGCTGGCCGGCATACCAGTCCTGGCGGGGCAGCCACGCGGTCAGCAGTTCGAGCTTGCTCGGCACCAGCGTGGTCTGGTAGATGACGGCCATCGTCGCTCCGCTAGCTCAGCCGCTGCAGTATCAGCGCGCGCACGCGCTGGGGGTCGGCACGGCCTTGGGTGGCCTTCATGACGTCGCCGATCAGCGTGCCAACCGCGTTGGTCTTGCCGGTCCGAATCTTGGCGGCCACGTCGGGTTTGGCCGCGATGGCCGCATCCACGGCCGCGACCAGCGCGCTGTCGTCGCTCACCACGGCCAGGCTACGAGCCGCCACCACGTCGTCGGGCTCGCCCTCGCCCGCGAGCACGCCCTCCAGCGCCTGCCGGGCCAGCTTGTCGTTCAGGCTGCCATCCCTGACCAGGGCGCTCACCCTAGCGACCTGCTCGGGCGTGATGGGCAGCTCGGCGAGCTCGACGCCGCGCCTGTTCGCCTCCCTGGCCAGCTCGCTCAGCCACCACTTGGTCGCCTCGGCCGGCGCCGCCCCGGCCGCGACCGTCTGCTCGACCATGTCGACGCCGCCGACGTTGCGCAGCCGGGTCATGTCACTGTCGGACAGACCCCAGTCGGCCTGCAGCCGCGCCCGCCGGGCAGCGGGCAGCTCCGGCAGGCTGGCACGGATCTGCTCCACCCAGGGCTCGGGGGGCGCGACCGGGACCAGATCCGGCTCGGGGAAGTAGCGGTAATCCTGCGCCTCCTCCTTGCTCCGGCCGGAGGTCGTCGTCCCGGTGTCCTCGTGAAAGTGCCTGGTCTCCTGGACCACACGCAGGCCCGCGTCCAGCAGGCCAGCCTGCCGCTCGATCTCGAACCGGACGGCGCGCTCGACCGAGCGCAGCGAGTTCACGTTCTTCGTCTCGGTGCGGGTGCCCCACTCGGCGGCGCCGCGCGGCGCGAGCGACGTGTTGACGTCGCAGCGCAGCGAGCCCTCCTCCATCCGGACGTCTGACACGCCGAGGGCGCGGAGCAGGTCGCGCAGCTCGGTCACGTAGCCGCGGGCGACCTCGCCGGCCAGCTCCCCGGTGCGCGGGATCGGCTTGGTGACAACCTCGACCAGCGGAATGCCCGCCCGGTTGTAGTCGACGAGGGAGTAATCGGCACCGTGGATTCGCCCGGTGGCGCCGCCGACGTGCAGCGACTTGCCGGTGTCCTCCTCGAGGTGCACCCGTTCGATGCCGACCCGGAACTTCTGGCCGCCGACCGTGACATCCATCCAACCGTTCGTGCAGAGCGGCTCGTCGTACTGCGAGATCTGGAAGTTCTTCGGCATGTCCGGGTAGAAGTAGTTCTTCCTGGCAAACCTGCACCAGCTCGCGATCGTGCAGTGCAGCGCCAGCCCGATCCGGATGGTGTACTCGATGGCCGCCCGGTTCGCGACTGGCAGCGAACCAGGCAGGCCGAGGCAGACCGGGCAGACCGCCGAGTTGGGCGGCAACCCGAACGTGGTGGGGCAGCCGCAGAACATCTTGGTGACGGTGCTGAGCTCGACGTGCGTCTCGAGCCCGATCACGGGCTCGTACCTGGACACCGCCTCGTGGTAGGGCACGAGATGCGCTACTTCGGTCGTCATCTCGCGGGTCCTTTCGACTCGCCCAGCGGCGGTGCCTGCGCCAGCAGCGGTCCGCCCCAGCGCTGCTCGAGTGCCGCCTCGACGGCGGCTGCGACCCGGTAGGTGCGGTCGTCAGCCAGCGCGGGGGCCATCACCTGCAGTCCCACGGGCAGCCCGTCCTCGGTGGCGAGCCCGCACGGCACCGAGATGGCCGCGTTCATGGCCAGGTCCGACGGGATGGTGCACAGGTCGGCGAGGTACATGGCCATGGGGTCATCGATCCGCTCCCCGATGGCGAACGCCGTCGTCGGCGTCGTCGGTGATACCAGCACGTCGACCTGGTCGAACGCGGCGTCGAAGTCGCGGCAGATGAGGGTCCGTACCTGCTGCGCCTTGCCGTAGTAGGCGTCGTAGTAGCCGCTGGACAGCGCGTAGGTACCGAGCATGATCCGGCGCTTTACCTCCGGGCCGAAGCCCGCCGCCCTGGTCAGCGACATCACCTCGTCGGCGCTCCGGCTGCCGTCGTCGCCGACTCGCAGCCCGTATCGCATGGCGTCGAACCTGGCCAGGTTGGATGACGCCTCGCTGGGCGCGATCAGGTAGTAGGCGGGCAGCGCGTAGCGGAAGTGCGGACACGACACCTCGGTCACCTTCGCGCCGAGCGACTCGAGCAGCTCGACCGCCTCGGTGAACCTGGACTGGACGCCCGCCTGATAGCCCTCGCCGCTCAGCTCGCTGACAACGCCGATCCGGAGGCCGGCCACGTCAGCCTGCCGGGCCGCGGCGACCACCGGCGGCACGGGCGCGTCAACGGAGGTGGCGTCGCGCGGATCGTGACCGGAGATCGCCTCGTGCAGGAGCGCGGCGTCCAGCACCGTCCTCGCCAGCGGACCCGGCGTGTCGAGGGAGGACGCGAATGCGACCAGCCCGTACCGCGAGGAACCGCCGTAGGTGGGCTTCATCCCGACGATCCCGCAGACAGCGGCGGGCTGGCGGATGGAGCCGCCAGTGTCGGTGCCGATCGCCAGCGGCGCCTCGTAGCCGGCGACCGCAGCGGACGATCCGCCCGATGACCCGCCCGGTACCCGGCCGAGATCCCACGGATTGTGGCTGGTCCCGAATGCCGAATTCTCGGTCGACGAACCCATCGCGAACTCGTCCATGTTGGTCTTGCCCAGGATGATCACGCCCGCGTCGCGCAGCCGCCTGGTGACCGTCGCGTCATACGGGGGCTGCCAGCGCTCGAGGATCTTCGAGCCGCACGTGGTCGGCATGTCCGCGGTCGTCAGCACGTCCTTGAGCGCGAGCGGCACGCCCGCTAGCGGCCCTAGCTCCTCGCCGGCCGCTCGTTTCCGGTCGATCTCCTCCGCGGCTGCCAGCGCGCCGATGCCCGCCACATGCAAGAACGCATGCAGCTCGGGCTCCACTGCCACGATCCGGTCCAGGTGTGCCTGAGTCACCTCGACCGCCGACACCTCGCCGGACGCGACGGCGGCGGCGATCTGCGCGGCGCTCAGTCGAGTGAGCACGGTCGCCTCGCCAGCCATGTCAGTCCTCCGCCAGGATCCGCGGGACCTTGAACCTCGCTTGCTCGCTCGACGGCGCGCAGGCGAGCGCCTGCTCTGGCGTCAGCTGGGGCGCCGGCACATCGTCGCGATACACGTTGGCGATCCCCGCCGCGTGCGTCATGGGCGGGATGTCGTCGGCCGCAACCGCCTGGACCCGCGCCACGGCCACGATGATCTGGTCGAGCTGGCCAGCGAAGTGGTCGAGTTCGGCGTCGGTCAGGGCCAGCCTGGACAGCCTGGCCAGGTGGGCTACCTCGTCCCTGGT
>JASHSZ010000737.1 GCA_030040815.1 Streptosporangiaceae bacterium | reverse complement strand
GGCACGGTGCTGACCTGGTCATGGCAGCCCGCGCCGAGCGCGGGTCAGCCGCTGACGCGGCCGTTCGCCTGGGCGCTCATCCGGCTGGATGGCGCGGACACCGCCCTGCTGCACGCGGTGGACGCGGCCAGCCCGGCGGCCGTGCACACCGGGATGCGAGTGCGCCCCCGGTGGGTGGCCGAGCCGGCCGGGAGAATCACCGACATCGCGTGCTTCGAGGCCGAGACCGACGACGGCGCTGGCGGGCGAACGGCAGCGGCGGCAGGCGAGCCCGTTCCCCTCCTCGGCGAGGGCGACGACACGGCGGGGGTGCGCATCCTCGTCACGCCTATCCAGCTGCGCTACCAGCACAGCGCGTCCGCGGAGGAGAGCCGCTACCTCCGTGCGCTCGCCGAGGGCAGGATTATCGGCCAGCGCTGCCCGGCGTGCGGCAAGGTGTACGTGCCGCCGCGGGGTGCGTGCCCGACGTGCGGGGTGCCGACCACGACCGACGTGGCGCTGCCCGACACCGGCACGGTCACCACGTTCTGCGTCGTGAACGTGCCGTTCCAGGGCCAGCGGGTCCCGGTCCCGTACGTGGCCGCGTCGGTGCTGCTGGACGGCGCGGACATCCCGTTCCAGCACCTGATCCTCGGCTGCGAGCCGGCCGACGTGCGGATGGGCATGCGCGTGCGCGCGGTGTGGCGGCCAAGGGAGCGGTGGGGAACGACCGCGGAGAACATCGATCACTTCGAGCCGACCGGCGACCCCGACGCGCCGTACGACTCCTACGCACACCACTTGTGAGGCGACCGCCCGATGCGTGACGTTGCTGTTGTCGCATTCGCCGAGGCACCGAACGTGCGCCGTACCGACGGCACCACGAACGGCGTGGAGATGCTGGTGCCGATCTTCCGCGAGGTCTTCGGCCAGACGGGGCTGACGAAGAGTGACATCGGCTTCTGGTGCTCGGGCTCGTCCGACTACCTGGCCGGGCGGGCGTTCTCGTTCGTCTCCGCGGTCGACGCGATCGGCGCTTTCCCGCCCGTGATGGAGTCGCACGTGGAGATGGACGGGGCGTGGGCGCTCTATGAGGCCTGGGTCAAGGTACTCACCGGTGACGCGGACATCGCGCTCGCCTACGGCTTCGGCAAGTCGTCTGCCGGAGACCTGCGGCGCGTGCTCGCGCTGCAGCTCGACCCGTATGTCGTCGCCCCGCTGTGGCCGGATTCGGTCAGCATCGCCGCGCTGCAGGCACGTCTCGGCCTGGAGTCCAGCCTATGGACGGAACGAGGTATGGCGCAGGTCGCAGCCGCGCGCCGGGCCGCCGCGACGTCGAACCCGCTGGCCCAGCTGTCCGGTGTCGTGGCGGTTGACGATCTCCTCGCCGAGCCGTACGTGGCTGATCCGCTGCGCGCGCACGACTGCGCGCCGGTCACCGACGGCGCAGCGGTGGTAGTGATCGCGGCCGGAGACCGGGCGCGATCACTGTGCGAGCGGCCTGCCTGGATCACCGGGTTCGAGCACAGGATCGACTCCGGCTCGCTCGGGGCACGGGACCTCACGACCGCTCCGTCCGCGGCCGCGGCCGGAGCGGCGGCCCTGGCCGGCGACGCGGCCGGGATTAACGTGGCTGAGCTGCACGCGCCTTTCACCCACCAGGAGCTGATCCTGCGGACGGCCCTCGGCCTGCCTGACACGACGCGGATCAGCCCATCCGGCGGCGCGCTGGCCGGCAACCCGATGTTCGCGGCCGGGCTGGCGCGGATCGGCCACGCCGCCAGGTCGATCTTCTCAGGCGCCGCGCAGCGCGCGCTCGGGCACGCGACTAGCGGCCCGGCGCTGCAGCAGAACCTCGTCTGCGTGCTGGCGGCGCAGTGACTAACCGGGCGGCCGTGCTGGGTACCGGTCAGACCCACCATCGCAGCAAGCGGCCGGACGTCTCGATCGCCGGCCTGTGCCGGGAAGCGGTAGACCGCGCGCTCGCCGATGCCGGGCTGGAGTTGGCCGACATCGATGCGGTCGTGGTCGGCAAGGCGCCCGACTTGTTCGAGGGCGTTATGATGCCGGAGCTGTACCTGGCCGACGCGCTTGGTGCGGTGGGGAAGCCGCTGCTGCGGGTGCACACCGCGGGATCCGTCGGCGGTGCCACCGGAGTCGTGGCCACGAACCTCGTGCAGGCCGGGCTGCACCGGCGGGTGCTCGCGGTCGCGTTCGAGAAGCAGTCCGAGTCCAACGCCATGTGGGCGCTGTCGATCATGCCGCCGTTCGCGATGCCGCTGCTGGCCGGCGCGGGCGGTTACTTCGCGCCGCACGTCCGGGCTTACATCCGGCGCAGCGGGTCGCCGACGCACGTCGGCGCCATGGTGGCGGTCAAAGACCGGCGGAACGGCGCGAAGAACCCGTACGCGCACCTGCGCCAGCCCGATATCACGCTGGAGTCAGTGCTGGCCTCGCCGATGCTGTGGGACCCGGTCCGCTACGACGAGACCTGCCCGTCATCCGACGGGGCGTGCGCCGTGGTGATCGGCGACCAGGCCGCGGCAGAGGCCGCCAGAGGCCCGGTGGCGTGGATCCGGGCCACCTCGATGCGCACCGAGCCGACCATGTTCTCCGGTAAGGACCACGTCAACCCGCGGGCCGGCGAGGACGCTGCCGCCGCGCTGTGGGCGAAAGCGGGTATCACCCAGCCGCTCGAGCAGATCGACGTGGCCGAGATCTACGTGCCGTTCTCCTGGTTCGAGCCGATGTGGCTCGAAAACCTCGGCTTCGCCGAGCCGGGAGGCGGCTGGAAGCTCACCGCGGCCGGGGAGACCGAGATCGGCGGTCTGATCCCGGTGAACCCGTCGGGCGGCGTGCTGTCCAGCAATCCCATCGGGGCGTCCGGCCTGCTGCGGTTCGCCGAGTCGGCCATGCAGGTAATGGGCACCGCCGGTGAGCATCAGGTGCCCGGCGCGCGAGTCGCGCTGGGGCATGCCTACGGCGGCGGGTCGCAGTACTTCTCCATGTGGGTGGTCGCGAGCACACCGAACTAGGCTTTGCCTTGTTTCGCGCGAGATCGATACCGCCGTGCCGCACTCGGCCCAGATCTGGAACTTCTGGCTGGGCGGAGGGACAATTTCGCGGTCGACCGTCAGGTCGGCAAGCAACTCCAGGACACGTATCCAGCGATCGTCGATCTTGCGCGCAGCGACCGGCGATTCCCGCGCAGGTCCGTTCGGTACCTGGGCGGCGAGGAGGTCCACTCTTACTGCGCCATTGGCCGCGAACCCTGACCAGCAGCCAGTTCGGTCACAGCGAGTGCGGGCAGTGGGCGCGGTCGTTGATCTCGATGGCGCGACCGTCGGGGTCTTCGACGACCACCCGGCAGCCCCACGGCATTTGTTCGTGCTCTGTCACGACCCTGGCGCCCACCTGCCGCAGTGACTCCGTCACCTCGTCTAGGGCCGCTACGTAGAAGCCCGGAAAGGAGCTGCCTACGGCTCGACGCGCGGGCGCCCGGCCGCTCACCTCGGTCGGGTAGATGGCGAAGTGGACTCCGCCCAGCTCCGTGGCAAAGTGCACAGGACCTTCGCCGTGGTCCTCGTGCTCGAACTCAAGCCCGATCGCCCGGTAGAACTCCGCGGTCTTGTCGGCGTCGGCCGCGAACAAGACCAGCGACGCTATCTCGGTCACGGTAGGCATGTTCCCGGCGGCGCTGGCTCGTAACGAGAGCGATCAAGCAACGCCGTGAGGAGCCTCTCGGCGACGATGTCCTAGTGGTGAGTCCGATGAGCGCCGCTGGCTAAGCGACACTAGGGACGCCGACGGCGGCGGATTGCACGACGTCTGGATGCAGTGCCGTATGGCCCGAGGAGAAGGGACCTAAGCCACCGCGGCGGCTATCCCGTGCAGGGCGATGATGGAGTTTCGAGCTGAGTGACGGGGATCATGACCGACCAGTGGGTGGCACGACTGCGCGCAGATCCGGCAGGCCTGGCTCGTGAGGTCTGGCTGGCGCATCAGGCGTTCCTGGCCGGCGGGTCCCCGGCGGATAACTCGCTGGGCATGTTGGTACGCGGCATCGTCGCGCAGTCCTGGCTCCGCGACACGGCATCCGATCGGGGCGACCGGGGCCATTCTCGCGGTCAAGGCGCTCTACGGGCTGCTGCGCACCAACGGCAGGTACGCGCTTGTCACCATGTGCATCGGTGGCGGCCAGGGCATCGCCGCGATATTCGAGCGGACATGACGGTCCGCGTCCCGGATGATCGGAGTCAGACTTGACCATGCACGAGTCCGACACAGACGCTGCGGCAGCGGCCGTGGCACCCGAGGCGGGCCAGTTCGCCAGCCTCGACATGGCTGGCTTCGGCGAGTCGCTCATGAGGGTCGCCAGCAAGGCGCTGTCCCGCCCGGCAGAAGTTGGCGCCGCCGTTGGCCGGTTCGGGCTGAGCCTTGCCAGGATCGGGTCGGCGACGACCGCTACATGGCTGGGCGTACCGACGGCGCTGCCCTTGCCGGTCGCGGCAGACCGCCGGTTCGACGACCCTGCCTGGGCAGCCAACCCGATGTTCGCCGCGCTCCGGCAGTGCTATCTGGCCACCGGGCAGCTGGTCAGTGACATGCTCGCCGCAGGCGGCGGCGATGCAACATCCGACGCCAAGGCGGGCCTGGCGGCGAATTTCGTGCTAGACGCACTGGCGCCGACGAACTTCCTGCTGACCAATCCGGCGGCGCTGAAGCAGGCGTTCGACACCGGCGGCGCCAGCGTGCTGAGAGGCGCCCGCAACCTTACGGACGACGTACTGCACAACCGTGGCATGCCGCGCCAGGTCGACAAGCGGCCGTTCGAACTCGGCGTCAACCTGGCGGCTACGCCAGGCAAGGTCGTGTACGCCAATGAGCTGATGGAGTTGATCCAGTACGCACCCCAGACCGAGCTGGTGCACGCGGTACCCCTGCTGGCCAGCCCGCCGTGGATCAACAAGTACTACGTGATGGACCTGGCTCCAGGACGAAGCTTCCTTGAATGGGCAGTACAGCACAAGCGCACCGTATTCGCCATCTCTTACCGTAATCCGGACTCCTCGCTGCGCGATGTGACGCTCGAGGATTACCTCATCGCCGGTCCGCGCCAGGCGCTTGATGTGGTTGCCGACATCACCGGCGCAACCAAGATCGACATTGCAGGGCTGTGCCTCGGCGGTGCGTTGACCGCAATTCTGGCGGCCTATCTCGCCGCCGTCGGCGATGACCGGCTTGGCTCGGTGACCCTGCTCAACACGATGCTCGACTACTCCCAGCCAGGGATCCTCGGCGCGTTCACCGACGAGCGCACGGTCAGCCGGCTGGAACGGCGGATGGCCGCGCCCGGATACCTCGACGGCCGCCAGATGGCAGCCGCCTTCGACGTCATCCGGGCCAACGACCTCATCTTCAGTTACCTGGTGTCGGGCTGGCTCATGGGCCAGGATCCGCCGGCCTTCGACATCCTGGCCTGGAACGCAGACAGCACCCGTATGCCCGCAGCCATGCACTCCTTCTACTTGCGCAGCTTTTATCTACGGAACGAGCTAGCCAACGGGGAACTCACACTCGCCGGACAGCGGCTGTCCCTGGCCGATGTGAAAAGCGATGCCTACGTGGTCGGTGCGGTCAACGACCACATCGTGCCCTGGCACGCCTCCTACCAGGCGACCCGGTTGCTTGGCGGGCCCGTCCGGTACGTGCTATCCAGTGGCGGCCATGTTGCCGGGATCGTTAACCCGCCTGGTCCGAAGGCATGGCACGAGACAGCAGGCTGCTACCCGGCCGCCGCGCAGGACTGGCGGGCTGGCGCGACTCGAACTGACGGCTCGTGGTGGCAAGACTGGGCAGAGTGGGCAGCCGAACGCGCCGGCTCGTTCGGCCCGCCGCCGGCCATGGGCAGCCGGCGATTCCCCATCGTCAGGGATGCTCCCGGTCAGTACGTGCGCGGATAACGGCGACGTGACTACGGGCTTGCTTGACATACCGAACGCTTGCTCGTTATACTGAGCAAGAGAGATTGCAAGCCGGAGGAGGAAACAATGGCCAAGTCTAGGGTCGGTCAGGAGCTCACCAATGAGGTCCTGAACACCATCAGTAAGAGTCAGGCTGCCGTGGTCGACGCGATCGAGACGTGGGCCACCGCGGTCCAGTCGATCAAACCCGACCTGCCTGACGTCAAGGTGCCATTCGCGGACAAGCTACCCAGCGCGCAGGAGGTCGTGGCCAGCGCGTACGACTTCGCCGAGCAGCTGCTAGCGAGCCAGCGGAAGTTCGCAGAGGACCTGCTCAAGGCCACCGCACCGCTGCTGCCAGCCGAGCCTGCGGGGAACGAGAAGAACGCCGACAAGAAGGGCGAGAAGTAAGCGCGTCCAGTGCGCCCGCGCGGCGAACCCGACGTGGTCCGCCGCGCGCTCGCTGCCAGATTCAGGTAAACGGAGACGGAGCAGCATGCCGGACACTCAGTGGGACGCGCAGAAGGCGGCGTTCGGTGCCTACATCCGAAGTCAGCGCAAGCTGGCGAATCTCACCCTCCGCCAGCTTGCCGAACTGACGCGCCTGTCCAATCCGTATCTCAGCGAGCTCGAGCGCGGTATGCACCATCCGTCGGTGCGCGTGCTCAGGCAGCTATCGCAGGCGCTCAATCTGTCTGGGGAGATCCTGCTCGCCGAGGCTGGCCTGCTCGATCCTGACCGCGGCGGCAGCGCGGACGACAGTGAGCAGTCGGCTGTTGAGCGTGCAATTAAGACCGACTCCGCGCTCGACGAATCGCAGAAGGCCGCGCTGCTGGCCGTGTACCAGAGCATGACCGCACAACGGCGCCCAGGCGCGGAAGACTAGGTGACCGGTCAGCCCGCCGTGATGATCAGCGGTACGTCACTGGCAGCCGCTTGACGCCGTTGAGCCAGCCCGAGCGCAGCCGCTGTACCTCTCCTGCCTTGCTGATGTCCGGCATGGTGTCTGCGATGGCGTTGAAGATCAGGTCGATCTCCAGCCGGGCCAGGTTCGCGCCGAGGCAGTAGTGCGCGCCGGTGCCGCCGAAGCCGAGGTGCGGATTAGGTGACCGCAGGATGTCAAAGCGCTCCGGGTGGTCGAACGCTTCCTCGTCGAAATTGGCTGACCGGTAGAGCAGCCCGACGCGCTGGCCCTTCCTGATGACCTGACCGCCGAGCTCGGTGTCCCTGGTCGCGGTGCGCTGGAACACCGTCACCGGGGTCGCCCAGCGGACAATCTCGTCGACGGCAGTCTGCGGGCGCTCGGCCTTGAACAGCTCCCACTGGTCAGGGTGGTCGAGGAAGGCGAGCATGCCGTGCGAGATCGCGTTGCGGGTGGTCTCGTTGCCGGCCACGGCCAGCAGGATGACGAAGAAGCCGAACTCGTCCTCGGTCAGTTCGTCGCCGTTGAGCTCGGCCCGCACCAGCTTGGTGATGATGTCGTCCCGCGGGCAGGCGCGCCGGTCGGCGGCCATGACCATGCTGTAGCCGAGTAGCTCAGCCGCGGCGTCTGCGTCGCCACCGGAATAGTCGGGGTCGTCGTAGCCGACCATCTGGTTGGACCATGCGAAAATCTTGTGCCGGTCCTCCTGCGGGACGCCGAGTAGCTCGGCGATCGCCTGCAGCGGCAGCTCGCACGCCACGTCGGTGACGAAGTCGCCAGCGCCCTTGGCGATCGCCGTCGCGACGATCTGCCTGGCCCTGGTCCCGAGCACGTCGCGCAGGTCGTTGATAGCGCGGGGCGTGAAGCCGCGAGACACGATGCCGCGGACCTTGGTGTGCTGCGGCGGGTCGATGTTGAGCATGATTACGCGCTGCATCTCGACCTGCTCGCGGGTGGTGCCACGGAGGAACCTGATGATCGCGCCGTTTTCCTCGCTGCTCCAGGTCTCGCTGTCCCTGGACACGGCGACGACGTCGCGATGCCGGGTGACCGCCCAGAAGCCGTCGTCACGGAACCCGATGTCAGTGGGCTGGCTGTTCCACCAGACCGGGGCGGCACGGCGCAGCTCGGCCAGCTCGTCCTCTGGCACCCGGAC
>JASHSZ010000736.1 GCA_030040815.1 Streptosporangiaceae bacterium | reverse complement strand
GGCTCTGGATCGTCACCGTGCAGTTCGCTCTCTTCAACCTGTTCACCTGGGCGCCGTACCTGCTGCTCGGGCCCGTCCTGGCCAAGGCATACCTCGGCGGTGCGCAGGCCTGGGGGATCGTGACCGCGGCATTTGCCGGCGGCTCGGTGCTCGGCGGCGTGTTCATGGTCGGCCGCCGCCGACCGGACCGCCCGCTGCTGTACGCCGCGATCTGCACGCTCGGCTACCCGATCCCGTGCCTGATGCTGGCGCTGCGCGCGCCGGTGTACGCGGTGGCGGGAGGCGCGCTGCTGGCCGGCCTGGGCGGCGCGATCGCAGGAGCGCTCGAGTCCACGGTGCAGCAGCAGCGCATCCCGCCCGGGATGCTCGCCAGGATCAGTGCAATCCAGCTCACCGGCGCCTACGGGCTCGGCTCCGCCGCCTGGGTCGTCATCGGCCCGATCGCTGGCCTCGTCGGCGCCGCGCGCCTGTGCGCGTTCGGAGCCGGTTACGCCGCGCTGAGCAGCGCGGTGGTAGCCGCGCTTCCCTCGATCAGGTCCGTTCGGTGGCAGCCAGCGCAGACGCCAGCTGCCGCGTCCGACGCCGGCCCGGCCGCCGATACCGCCACCGAGCCTGCCGCCGGCTAAGGCTGCCGGTGTCGGCCGCCGCAGGGCGACGGTGTGGGTTTGCAAGCTAGCCGGGCCGCTGACGCCGGCCGGCGGGTCGGCGGCTGAGCCTCCGTTTGCTCGCGTGATCACGACCCAGGGCGTGGTGTTGGCCGCCGATCCGCCGCCGCTCCCCGCACCGCCGCCCGAACAGCCTTCAGCGAACAGGGCCGGAACCGCCAGGAGCGTCCTCGCCGCGTGGGTAATAGCGGTTCCGGACGGCTGCGCCAGCCTGCACCCAGTAGTGTCCTTCGGCCGGTCATCAGCATCGTCTGGATTCGTGCGACAGGCAGCGCATACACCCGTTTCCCCCATTGTGCTCAGACTCGGCAGGCTGACTCACCGACCTGGGGCTCACCAGGCTGAGGCGGCCGGGCGCGGCGTGTTGCCGCCGGGTGTGCGGGCACAAGGTTCGGCGCGGGGTGCTTGCAAGCACCGAGGCGAGGCGCGGGCCGCAGATAGGACGTTAGGCCCCACTGTCCCCGGCGATTCGCCCCTAGTCTGCCCGGTCGGTTGGAGAGCTGATGGAAGCCATGAACGCGGGACAGCCGCACTCCGAAGCCGGTCAGTCTGTGCCCGGTTCCGTCGTCTTCCAGGCCGACGCCCTCGACCAGCTGCTCGACGCCGTAAAGCGGCGCGGGTTCCGCCTGATCGGGCCCGTCGTCAGGGACGGCGCGATCTGCTATGACGACATCGCGTCCGTGGCCGACCTGCCCAGAGGATGGACCGACGACCAGGACGCTGCCAGCTACCGGCTGCGGGAGCGGGACGACGACGCCCTGTTCGGCTACAACGTCGGCCCGGACTCGTGGAAGAAGTACCTGTTCCCGCCGCACACAAGGCTGTCGCCGGCAGAGCGGCCACCCGACGAACCGTTCGCGTTCCTCGGCGTTCGCTCCTGCGAGCTGGCCGCGATCGCAATCCAGGACCGCGTCTTCCTCGGCGGCCGCCACAAGGATCCCAGCTACGACGCACGCCGCGATGGCGCGCTTATCGTCGCGGTCAACTGCGGCGACGCGGGCGGCACCTGCTTCTGCGCCTCAATGGATGCCGGACCATGCGCCACAGACGGCTTCGACATCGCGCTCACCGAGCTGCTCGGCAAGCCAGGTCACCGATTCCTCGCTCAGGCGGGGACCGCCCGCGGCGCCGAGATTCTCGGCGAGGTGGAAACAACCCCTGCGCGCGCGGAAGACATCCGCGCCGCCAACGCGGCTACCCAGAACGCCGTTGCCTCCATGGGACGAGTGATGCCGCCACTCGACCTGCGCGAGCTACTCGCGGAGAACTACGGTCACCCCCGCTGGGATGACGTGGCGGCGCGGTGCCTGACCTGCGGCAACTGCACCATGGTCTGTCCAACGTGCTTCTGCTTCAGCGTGGAAGATACCTCTGGCCTCTCGAGTGGCCAAGCCGGCGGAGACCCTGAGCGGCACCGTTCCTGGGACTCCTGCTTCACGCTGGATCACTCCTATCTGCATGGCGGTCCAGTCCGTGTCTCGTCCCGCTCCCGGTACCGGCAGTGGATGACGCACAAGCTCTCCACCTGGATCGACCAGTTCGGCACCTCCGGTTGCGTGGGGTGCGGCCGGTGCATCACCTGGTGCCCGGCAGGGATCGACATCACGGAGGAGGTCGCCGCAATTGCCGCAGACGCTTGAGCCGCTGCTGCGCGGCCACAAGTTCTTCGCAGAGCTGGAACCGGCCCACCTGTCGCTGATTGCCGGGTGCGCCGCCAACACAGTTTTCCCCGCTGAATCCTTCCTCTTCCGCGAGGGCGAGCCCGCCCGGACGTTCTACCTCATCCGGGCGGGCAAGGTTGCCCTTGAGATCGCCGCGCCCGGCCGCGAGGCCGGTGCACTTGTGATCCAGACGCTCGGGGAGGGCGACGTGGTCGGGTTCTCGTGGCTCATCGAGCCGCATCGGTGGGAATTTGACGGACGGGCCGTCGAGCGAGTCCGGGCCCTCAGGATGGACGGGACCTGCCTGCGCGACAGGTGCGAGGAAGACCCGCGCCTTGGCTACGAGCTCATGCGCCGGTTCGCCGGCCTGGCCGCCAACGCCCTAGCGGCCACCAGGTTGCAGTTGCTTGACGTGTACGGTCATGCGCACGGTCGCTGACGGCGCGCGACGTGAGCCGCCGCAGGCAATGGCGGGCGCGGCGTGGATCGAGCCACAGTTCTGGCACGTATCCGACATCCACCCGGAGGCACCCGGCGTGGTCACGCTCGGCTTCGCGCTAGCAGAGCCATTCGAGTTCCGCCCCGGCCAGTTCAACATGCTGTATCAGCCTGGCGTCGGCGAGGTCCCCATCTCGATCAGCGGCGATCCGGCAGACAACGGCCATATCCTGCACACGATCCGCGATGTTGGCCCGGTCACGAATGCGCTCTGCGCGCTGCGGCCGGGACAGCGGGTCGGCGTCCGGGGTCCGTACGGCACGCCTTGGCCGATGGCCGCTGCAGAAGGCGGCGACCTGGTGATCGTGGCGGGCGGCATCGGGCTGCCGCCGCTTCGTCCCGCGCTGTACCAGGCGCTCGGCCAGCGCGAGCGTTTCGGCCGCTTGGCGCTGCTCTACGGCGCTCGGACCCCCGACGACCTCCTGTTCCCCGATGAGCTGAGCGGCTGGCGTGCCCGCTTCGACCTGGACGTGTACGTCACCGTGGACGCGGCGGCGCGCGGCTGGCGCGGCGACGTGGGGGTGGTTCCCGACCTGGTCAGGAGGGCACCATTCGACCCGCCGCACACGACCGCGTTCGTGGTCGGCCCGGAGATCATGATGCGCTTCACCGTCCGGGCGCTGCGAGCCGCCGGCGTGACCGACGACCGGATTTACCTGTCGATGGAACGCAACATGCAGTGCGCGGTGGCCATGTGCGGGCACTGCCAGCTCGGGCCATTCCTGGTCTGCCGTGATGGGCCCGTTTTCAGCTACCGGCAGCTGGCCCGCTGGCTCGGCATGAGGGAGGTGTGAGCATGGCGCAGGCACACGAACCGCCGGCCGTACCCGCGCTGGCGGTGTGGAAATTCGCCTCCTGCGATGGCTGCCAGCTCACGCTCCTGAATTGTGAAGACGAGCTGCTTACGATCGCCGGATCGCTGCACATAGCGTCGTTCGCCGAAGCCTCGAGCCACGTGGACCCAGGCCCGTACGACCTGTCGATCGTCGAGGGATCGATCACCACAAAGTCAGACGCCGAGCGCATCAAGCAGGTCCGCGCCGCCTCCCGCTTCCTCGTCACCATCGGCGCCTGCGCCACCGCCGGCGGCATTCAGGCGCTCAGGAACTTCAAGGAGGACCTGACGCCGTTGGTGTACGCCCGCCCCGAGTACATCGAGGCACTGCGCACTTCCACGCCCATCGCCGACCACGTCAGCGTCGATTTCGAACTGCAGGGCTGCCCCATCAACAAGCGCCAGCTCCTCGAGGTGATTGCGGCCTTTCTCGCCGGTCGGCGGCCAAACGTCCGTGCCCACAGCGTCTGTATCGAATGCAAGCGCGCCGGCCGGGTCTGCGTGCTGGTCGCGCATGGCACCCCGTGCCTCGGGCCGGTTACCCAGGCCGGCTGCGGCGCGCTCTGCCCGGGAGTCAACCGCGGCTGCTACGGCTGTTTCGGCCCGATGGAGTCGCCGAACACCGAGTCGCTGTCTGCAGTGTGGCGGCACCTCGGCGCTGGCGGCCCCGCCCTGGCCCGCACGTACGCCGGAGTCAACGCCGCCGCGGAGCCATTCCGAGAGGCAGCGAGGGCAGCCGAGAACGCCGAGGAGGCCAGGCATGACGCACGGTAGCCGCATCAGCGTTCCCGGCCTGACTCGCGTCGAAGGCGAGGGCGGCCTGGAGATCGTCGTCAGCGACGGCCACGTCACCGAGGCGCGGCTCGACATCTACGAACCGCCTCGGTTTTTCGAGGCGCTGCTGCGTGGCCGCCAGTACACCGAGCCACCCGACATCACCGCCCGGATCTGCGGCATCTGCCCGGTCGCATACCAGATGAGCGCTTGCCAGGCGATCGAAGACGCGTGCGGTGCCATCGTGACCGAGGACATCAGCAACCTCAGGAGGCTGCTCTACTGCGGCGAATGGATCGAGAGCCACGCCCTGCACATCTACCTCCTGCACGCGCCGGACTTCCTCGGCTACCCCAGCGGCATCCACCTGGCCCGCGACCATCCGGAGATCGTCGCCCGCGGGCTCAGCATCAAGAAGGCCGGCAACCACCTGATGGCTGCGGTCGGCGGCCGCTCTGTGCATCCCGTGAACGTCAAGGTGGGTGGCTTCTACCGCGCTCCCGCCGCACGCGAGCTGAGAGAACTCGTCCCGCAGCTCGAGCAGGCCCGTCAGGACGCCGAGGACACCGTCACCTGGGTAGCCGGATTCGACTTCCCCGGCTTTGACCGCGGCTACGAATTCGTCTCGCTGCGTCACCCGAACCAGTACCCAATCACCGAAGGTCGGATCGCGTCTACCAGCGGCCTGGACATCATGCCTACCGAATACGATCAGCACTTCACCGAATTCCAGGTGGCGCACTCGACCGCCCTGCACTCGGTACTCGACGGCCGCACGTACCTGACCGGCCCACTGGCCCGCTACAGCCTCAACTTCGCTAATCTCCCCGCTGACGTGAGGCGGGCCGCGCTCACCGCCGGTCTCAGCGGCGCGGAAACGAACCCGTTCCGCAGCATTGTCGTCCGCGCCGTCGAGTTGCTGTTCGCGTGTGACGAGGCGCTCCGGCTCCTTCGTGAGTACCGACC
>JASHSZ010000735.1 GCA_030040815.1 Streptosporangiaceae bacterium | reverse complement strand
GCGGTTCGCGAATCGCAGCTCCGAGCGCACCTCGTGCCGCACGGCGCCGCGGTCACGCCACCACGCATCGACCGCGGCGGCGGTCTGCAGCGGCGGACGAATGGCGGCGGCCGCCAGCAGCCGGGCGAACTCGCCCCAGCGGTAGTCGTTGTCCACCACGACCAGCCGTCCGCCCGGCCGCAGCACCCGCAGCACTTCCGCGAGGCCCGCGTCGGCGCCGGGCGGGAAGAAGTAAGCAAACCGCGCGTGCACGACGTCGGCGCTGCGGTCGGCTAGCGGTAGGTGCTCCGCCGATCCGGCCAGCACCTCGGTCGCTGGCAGCGCATCAGCGGCGCGCTGGGCCACTGGACGCAGGGCAGGATCGGGCTCGACGCCGACGACGCGCGCGGCATCGTCGGCGTAGCGACGGAGCCAGTAGCCGGTGCCGCAGCCCAGATCGATGATCGTCCGCCCGGCCCACGGCGCGATCGCGCACATCGCGGCTAGTACGTGCCCCGCCCGGTCGACCGCTTGGTTCTCCAGCTCGTAGGTGTCGGGATGGCCGCCGATGTTCGGCGCGAACCGCCAGTCGGGGAACTCGGACCGCGTGTCGGCACCGGTCGGCCTTGCGCTGGGCGAAGTGGCGAAGGACACGCGGCATTATCGGTCAGCCGGCACCGGCTAGGCCAATGAGCCGCCGACGCGGGGATGCGGCGTTTCCGGAAAGCGGCATTTGTGCCCTTAGTGGCGGGAGGCAAGATTCCCCGCTCCGCCGTGTCGAAATCGTGGCGCTGCCGATCGTTGCTTCTGATGACGGATGTCGCCAGGCATTCGCGGCATGATCAGGAGGCAGGCGAGATGAAGTATGTGATGCTGATCTTCGACACCCCGGCCGCGGGCGAGCTCAGCCCCGAGGAGCGCGAGGCCTGGGGTTCGGAGATCTTCGCCTGGTACGAGAAGCAGGGCGGCACCGGCACGCTGGCCGACGGCGGCGCCCAGCTCCAGGGACCGGAGACGGCACGGACGGTACGGGCTGCCGGCGTGACCGACGGACCGTTCATGGAGACGAAGGAGGTGCTGGGCGGCTACTCGGTGCTGGAGACCGACACCTACGACCAGGCGGTGGAGATCACCAGGACGTGGCCAGGCGTCGACCGGGGCTTGATCACCATCGAGCTGCGGCCCGTGGTGGAGTTCTAGCCGGACAGCCGGCGGGCGATCAGCTCGCGCTCGGCCGGGTTAGCGGCCAGCGCGAGCGCTCGCTCGTTGGCGGCCCTCGCCTCAGCCGTCCGGTCGAGCGCGGCGAGCACCTCGGCCCGCACCGCATGAAACAGCCGGTAATCGCTCAGGTCGGCAGCCAGTGGCTCGAGCTCGGCGAGCGCCGCTTCCGGACCAACCGCGAACCTGGTCGCGACCGCGAGGTTCAGCAGCACAACGGGCGACGGTGACATCATCTGCAGCCGGCCGTACAGCAGCCGGATCTGCCGCCAGTCGGTGTGCTCGTAGTCAGGCGCCGCGGCGTGCAGCGCCGCGATTGCGGCCTGTACCTGGTAGGGCCCAGGCCGCCGCAGGGCAACCGCGCGGTCAAGCAGGCCGGTGGCTTCGGTGGCCAGCTCGGCATCCCAGCGGCGGCGGTCCTGGTCGGCGAGCTGGACCAGCCGGCCCCATCCGTCGAACCTGGCCGCGGCCCGTGACTCATGCAACAGCAGCAGGGCCAGCAGCCCGAGCACCTCCGGCTCGCGCGGCATCAGCCGGTGCAGCAGCCGGGCGAGCGAGACGGCCTGCGCGGCCAGGTCACGCCGGGCCGGCGTGCGCCCCGCGCTGGCAAGGTAGCCCTCGTTGAATACCAGGTAGACGACTGCGAGCACGGTCGCGAGCCGGTCGGCGAGCTGGTCCGGGTCGGGTATCCGGACCGGAACGCCCGCCTGGCGCAGCGACCGCCGGGCCCGCGACAGTCGTTGTCCCATGGCTTGCTCGGAGACCAGGAACGCGGCTGCGATCTCCGCGGTCGTGAGCCCGCACACGGTCCGCAGAGTCAGCGCGACCTGCGAGTCCGCTGACAGCGCCGGATGGCAACAGGCGAACACCAGGCTCAGTAGGTCGTCGTCATCCGCGTCGGGCTCGTCGGCTGGCGGCCCGGTGCCGGCTCGCTGCTGGGTCACGGCCAGCAGCGCCAGCTTCTCCTGCCCGGCCCTGGCCCGACGCTGCCGGTCGATCGCCTTGCGCCACGCGGTGGTGGTCAGCCACCCGCCGGGGTTGGGGGGCAGCCCGTCGCGCTGCCAGTGCTCGAGCGCTTCCACGAACGCGTCCTGCACGAGTTCCTCGGCCAGTCCAACGTCACCAAGCCGACGGGCTAGTGTCGCGCGCAGCCGCGTGGCCTCCGCGCGGTAGGTTCGCTCGAGTTCTGCAACGTCCGCGCCCACGACCGCCAGTCTGGCAAATAACGAGGCAGCCAGGCTCGCGACGGAGGTGACGACGATGAAGTACTTGATGTTGATCAAGGACACCGAGGCGCGCCCTGTCATGGATGCTGGTTTGGTGGTGCTCCAACGCCACCAAGCCGCCATTGATCATGCCGCTATGCGTGCAGCCGGGGCTGTCAGCGTATAGCCTGTCCCGCGTGGTAGCCGAGGTAAGCGTCTGTATTCCGGCATATCAGGCAGGTCGGTTCATCCGATACACGCTGGAGAGCGTCCTCGCGCAGACCTTCACTGACTTCGAGGTCGTCGTCCTCAACAACGGTTCGACCGACAACACCGCGGCCATTGTGGCGGGATTCGGCGATCCGCGAATCCGCCTCGAGCACAACAATGCGGTCCTACCACTGCCGGCGAACTGGAATCGTGTCGTCAGCCTTAGCCGCTCGCCGTTGGTCAAGGTGCTGTGCGCCGATGACGTGATCTATCCGCACTGCCTGGAGAGCCAAGTCGCAGCGCTGGCGGCGACACCTTCCGCCGCCTTGGTCGCCTGCCGGCGCGACCTTATCGACAGCGACGGCGCGACCATATACAGCGGCGGCGGACTGCGCTGGCTCCTCGGCCTGCGTACGCGCACCGAGGTCATCCGCGCGATCGTCCGCCACGGCGGCAACCCGATCGGCGATCCCAGCTCCGTACTTTTCCGCCGTGATGCCTTCGACGCCGCGGGCGGCTTCGACGATGACAAGCTGGAGCTCCTGGACATCGACCTGTGGGTACGCCTCCTCGATCACGGCGACCTGGTCGGGCAGGCCGAAAGCCTGGCCGCGTTCCGGGTGCATGAAGCCTCGACCACAAAGCGGATCGCGGTTGAGCAGGAGGCGGCTCAGGCCGCGATGATCCACGAGCTTGCGACGAGCGGGGCGTATCGCGTACGGGCCTTCGACCGCTTGGTCGGAGCGGCGGTAACCCCGGTAGGCCGGTTCCGTTGGAACCATCACCAGTCCAGGGGCTATGGGTCTGCCCCTGCGAGAAGACGGCCTGCACGCGAACGCGTTGGTCAGCACACGACTAACTCCCGGCCGTCTGCGACGGATGGCACCGGAGCTTCCGACTAGCGGGCAAGAGTCAGGCCGGGGCGCCGCCGCGGCCTGCGCCGCCGCGGAACCGCGAGACGCCTTCGAGGACGGCCGGATCCGCGAGCGTCGCCATGCCGTGGCTGAACTCGTTTGCCATCGCGTCGGCGAACCCAAGCGACAGCGCCTCCAGGGTCGCCGCCCGGTCGCTGCGCATGCACGCCTGGGGGAACGCGGCGATCTGGGCGGCCAGCCGCTCGGCCTCCTCCCGGGCGTCGCCCGTGCGCACGATCCGAGACACCAGGCCCATCTGGGCGGCCTCGGCCGCCGTGACCGCCCGACCGGTCAGGATCAGGTCCAGCGCGCGGCCCAGCCCGACGATCTGAGTCAGCCGCACGGTGCCCCCGTCGATGAGCGGCACGCCCCAGCGCCGGCAGAATACCCCGAACACCGCGTCTTCCTCGGCCACCCGCAGGTCGCACCACAACGCGAGCTCCAGCCCTCCGGCGACCGCGTAGCCGGCGACGGCGGCGATCACCGGCTTGGTCAGCCGCATCCTCGTCGGGCCCATCGGACCGGTGCCGTCCGGCTGGGCGCGGTTGCCGCGCGGTGTGCCCACCGCCATCAGGTCGGCGCCAGAGCAGAACGTGCCGCCCGCGCCGCACAGCACCGCTACCGCGGCGTCGGCGTCGGCCTCGAAGTCAGCAAACGCCTCGGCCAGCGCGCTGGCGGTCGGCCCGTCGACCGCGTTCCGCACCTCTGGGCGGTCGATGATGACGGTGGTGACCGGGCCAGACCGGTCTACCCGGACCGGACTAGCGCTCGCGCCGGTCCGGACGGCCGGATGCTCGGCCGACACCGCTAGCCGACCTGCCAGGTGTCGCTGCCGGCCAGCAGGTCGGCAAGGTCACCGTCGCCCTGCTTCTGCCGTGCGGTCTCGATCTGCGCCGACATCAGCTCGTCGTAGCTGGGCCGCTCGCTGTTGCGGAATACGCCGATCGGCGTGTGCGCGAAGTCCACGCTGTCCAGCCGGGACAGCGCGAAGGCGTAGGACGGATCGCTCACGCTGGCATCGTGCACCAGCAGCGAGTCCGGATCCGCGCCATCGACCGGCACCGCTTCGAGCCCGCCGTGCCGGCCGAACCGCAGCCCTTGGCTGCCACCAGCGCCAAACCGGATCGGCTCCCCGTCCTCCAGCCGGATCACTCGCAGATCCCGCTCGCTGGGCTCGGTCAGCGGCAGGAACGCGTCGTCATTGTAGATCGGGCAGTTCTGATAGATCTCGACGAACGCGGTGCCCTTGTGGTCGGCCGCGGCACGCAGCACGCTGGTCAGGTGCTTGCGGTCGGAGTCGATCGTCCTGGCGACGAAGCTGGCCTCCGCCCCGAGCGCGAGCGATACCGGGTTGAACGGCGTGTCCAGCGAGCCGAACGGCGTCGACTTGGTGACCTTGCCCTGCTCGGACGTCGGTGAGTACTGGCCCTTCGTGAGCCCGTAGATCCGGTTGTTGAACAGCAGAATCTTGATGTTGACGTTCCGGCGCAGCGCGTGGATCAGGTGGTTGCCGCCGATCGACAGCGCGTCGCCGTCGCCGGTGATGACCCACACCGACAGGTCGGGCCGGGACGATGCCAGGCCGCTCGCGATGGCCGGGGCGCGGCCGTGGATCGAGTGCATCCCGTAGCTGTTGACGTAGTAAGGCAGCCGGGACGAGCAGCCGATTCCCGAGACGATCACGAGATTCTCGCGCGGGATCTCCAGCTCGGGCAGGAAACTCTGGAACGCCGCCAGGATGGCGTAGTCACCGCAGCCAGGGCACCAGCGGACCTCCTGGTCCGACTTGAAGTCCTTGGTCGCCTGCTTGGTGTCCGCCTTCGGCACCAGGGTCAGCGACGCGAAGCGGTGCGGCGGCTCGGGGAACTCGGTCAGCGCGGCGTCAGACATGAGCGATCACATCCTGGATGACATCGGCCAGCTCGGCGGCCCGGAACGGCAGACCGCGAACCCGGTTGTAGGACACCACATCGACGAGATAGCGGCCGCGGAGCAGCAGAGCCAGCTGCCCGAGGTTGATCTCCGGTACCAGCACCTTGTCGTAGGACCGCACTACCTCGCCGAGATTGGCTGGGAAGGGCGACAGGTGGCGCAGATGGGCCTGCGCGACCGAGCTTCCGGCCACCCGGACCCGGCGGATGGCGGCGCCGATGGAGCCGTAGGTCGAGCCCCACCCCAGCACGAGCACGCGCGCGTTGCCGTCCGGGTCGTCGACCGCGACGGGCGCGATGTCGGCGGCGATGCCATCGATCTTGGCCTGCCGCAGCCGGACCATCGCGTCGTGATTATCCGGGTCATAGGAGATGTTGCCAGAAACGTCGGCCTTCTCGATGCCGCCGATCCGGTGCTCAAGGCCTGGCGTGCCGGGGACGGCCCAGGGCCGGGCGAGGGTCTGTGGGTCGCGGCGGAACGGCTGGAACGCCGGGCCCGCCGCACCGTCAACGGCCACGTTCCCGCTGGCGAATTTGAACTCATCCCGCAGCCTCGGCAGCTCGTCCACGGCCGGGATCCGCCACGGCTCCGAGCCATTGGCGAGGTAACCGTCGGACAGGATGACGACCGGTGTGCGGTACTTGACCGCGATCCTGACGGCCTCCAGCGCTGTGTCGAAGCAGTCGGCCGGCGTGGCCGGGGCGACGATGGCGATCGGCGACTCCCCGTTGCGGCCGAACATGGCCATGAGGAGGTCGGCCTGCTCGGTCTTGGTCGGCATTCCGGTAGACGGGCCTGCTCGCTGGATGTCGCAGATAATCAGCGGGAGCTCGACCGACGCGGCGAGCCCGATCGTCTCCGCCTTCAGGCACATGCCGGGTCCGGACGTGGTGGTCACGCCGAGGCCGCCACCGAATGACGCGCCCAGCGCGGCTCCGACACCGCTGATCTCGTCTTCCGCCTGCATCGTGCGCACGCCGAACCGCTTGAGTTTGGCCAGCTCGTGCAGGATGTCGGAGGCCGGGGTAATGGGATACGAGCCGAGGAACAGCGGCAGCCCGGACCGCCGAGAGGCTGCCACCAGCCCGTAAGCGAGCGCCAGGTTGCCGGTGATGTTGCGGTAGGTGCCCGGCTGCAGCTGGGCGGGCTTGACCTCGTACTGAACCGAGAAGGCCTCGGTCGTCTCGCCATAATTCCAGCCGGCCTGAAACGCGGCCTTGTTGGCTGCCAGGATCTCCGGTCGGGCGGCGAACCGCGAGTCCAGGTACCGGAAGGTGCCTTCGACCGGGCGGTTGTACAGCCAGGACAGCAGGCCGAGCGCGAACATGTTCTTGGCTCGCTCGGCGTCCTTGCGGCTGATGTCGAAGCCCTCCAGCGCCTTGACCGTCACCGACGTCAGCGGGATCGCATGCACTTGATAGGCCTCGAGCGAGCCGTCCTCGAGCGGGTTCGCGTCATAGCCCACCTTCGCCAGGTTGCGTTTGCTGAACTCGTCCGTGTTGGCGATGACGTCGGCGCCGCGCGGCAGGTCGGCGAGGTTCGCCTTGAGAGCGGCCGGGTTCATCGCCACCAGGACGTCCGGCGCATCGCCCGGCGTCAGGATGTCGTGGTCGGCGAAGTGCAACTGGAAGCTGGACACGCCGGGGAGAGTGCCCGCAGGGGCGCGGATCTCGGCGGG
>JASHSZ010000091.1 GCA_030040815.1 Streptosporangiaceae bacterium | reverse complement strand
GCGCGCGGGGAACGTGCGCGGATTTCCCGCGAACTGCATGACGTTGTCGCACACCATGTTTCCGTGATCGCGGTGCAGGCCGAGACTGCCAGGCTCGCCACTCCGGGGATGCCGGCCGCCGGTGCGCGGCAGCTGGCCGCGATCGGCGACACCGCCAGGACCGCGCTGACCGAGATGCGGCGGCTGCTCGGCGTGCTCCGCGAAGACAGCGGCGCAGCCCTGGCCGACCGGCAGCCTCAGCCCGGCCTGGCGCAGCTCAACGACCTGCTCGACGAGGCGAGGGACGTGTCAGGAATCGGTGCCAGGCTTATCGTCCGCGGCTGGCTGACCAGTCTCGACCCTGGCGTCGAGCTGGCTGTCTACCGGATAGTGCAGGAGGCCCTTACCAATGCCCGCCGACACGCGGCCGGCGCCGCCGTGGACGTCGAGCTGCAATTCGACGACGACGCGCTCCGGCTGCGCATCCGCGATGACGGCCCTGGACCGCCGGCTGTGCAGCCGGGCCAGCTGCAGGCCGGCCACGGCCTGCTCGGCATGCGGGAACGAGCTGCCGCAGTGGGCGGAGAGCTGAGCACCGGCGCAGCGCCCGGCGGCGGCTTCCTCGTTCAGGCGACGCTGCCGGCGGGGTCTCCGGGGGTCGGCCCCCCGGCCCGGGCCGGCACCGCCAAGCCGCAGGTGGCTCGGTGAGTACCTCCGCGCCGCCGGTGCGCATCGTCGTGGCCGACGATCATCAGGTGGTCCGCGCCGGCTTCGCCGCGCTACTTGATACCCAGCCGGACTTCACCGTGCTCGGCACCGCGTCCGACGGGGCCGAGGCGGTTCGGATGAGCCGGGACCTGCGCCCGGATGTCGTGCTCATGGACGTCCGGATGCCCGGAACCGACGGTATCGAGGCGACCAGGCAGCTCACCGGCCGCGCAGATGGGCCGCGGGTCATCATCCTCACCACGTTCGACCTCGACGAGTACGTCTACGACGCACTGCGCGCTGGCGCCAGCGGCTTCCTGCTCAAGGACGTCACCGCCGAGCGGCTGTTCGACGCGGTGCGCGTGGTGGCGGCTGGTGAGGCTCTGCTCGCACCGGCCGTCACCCGCCGACTGATCAGCGAGTTCGCCAGGCTCCGGCCGCAGGCCGCCGACCATAGCGAGTCGGCGGCTGCGATTGGCGAGCTGACGCCGCGCGAGGCTGAAGTGCTCCGGCTGCTCGCCGAGGGGCTCTCGAACCCGGAGATCGCAGGCCGTCTCGTGATCACCGAGGAGACGGTCAAGACGCATGTCAGCCGCTTGCTGCACAAGCTGGGGCTGCGTGACCGGACCCAGGCGGTCGTCCTCGCGTACGAATCGGGACTGGTTACGCCCGGCTCGCAGCGCAGTCCGTCTCGATGATCGGCTAGGCCCAGGACGCCGCGTCGTGCTGCTGTATGCCGGTCAGTCCGGGGTGTGACCGCGGCGCCGCTGATCTTCCACCCGCCGGCGGGATGTGCGGGCACTGGCCCAGGCGTTTCAAGTACATACCGCTCGAGGCGTTTCAAGAGCTAGCGCTGAGCTCGCTTACGGAGGGTGTTCAGCGGACATACAGGCTGGTGTTGTGTGCTGGCGGCGCCAAGACACAACCAGCACCCGATGGCAGTGGTGCAGGCACGATGATCCGGCTCCGGCCGGAGAAGGTAGGGACATGATCTGGCGCCGCCACCGGACCGCGGCCACCTCACCTGCTGAGCGGCGGACGCCGGACACTACGATCGCGGCCCGCTCGTCGCAGGATGCGCATCTGGAGTTGCCCAGGCCGGGGCGGCTCGTGCTGTCGGTAGCGCTGAGCCTGGCCGAGTCCCTCGGTCTCCCGACGGCGGGCTACCTCACCGGGATGCTGCTCGGCGGGCAGATCGCTGCCATGCTCGCAGCGACCGCCGTGGTGTGGCTGACCGTGGCCGTGCGCAGGGTGGCGACCCGGACAGTCCCCGGCCTGCTGATCATCTCGGCGCTGGTGCTGACCCTTCAGGCAGCCGTGGTGGTTGGCACGGGCAGTCAGCTGTTCTTCCTGCTCCAGTTCCCGCTAGCCAATCTGGCCCTGTGCGTCCTGTTCGCGCGGACAGCGCCGACGAGCGAGCCGCTCGTCGCCCGGCTTGCCGCGGAGGTCGTCGCCTTCCGCCAGCCAGGTACCGGCCATGCCAGTCTCGACACCTTCTTCCGCGACGCGACGTGGCTGTGGGCAGGCATCTTCGCCGCGACGACGGTTGGTCTGGCGGCACTCATGGTCAGCGAGTCGGCCAGCCGTTTTCTGATGTCCACCGCTGCTGTCACCGCGGGCGGTGTGGTCGTGGGCATCGCACTGTCCGTCCTGTGGTTCATCCGGGCCCTGCGACGATCTGGCCTGCGCGTCCGGCTGGCACAGACCTGACCCGGCGGTGCTACCGGACGCTCAGTAAGGCCGCCGTCAGCTAGCCCTTGACGTAAGCCACCTTCGCTGTGATCTGACCGTCTCGGACGGTGAAGATATCGACGCCGCGGACGTGGCCGCCCTTCCAGTCGTATCGCCAGCGCTGCACCACCCGCGAGCCCGCCTCGATCGTCTCCTCGACAGTGAAGACGCTGGCCAGGTCGTCGAAGATCGGCTGCCAGGCAGCCCGGATCTCAGCACGGCCGACGAAGCGATCACCGTCCGGTGGCGTCGTTGCCTCGAACACGCAGTCGTGGCTGGTCAGGGCGAGGGCAGCGGTGAGGTCGTGGGCGGCCCAGGCCGCGTTGAACCGGCGGACGACCGTGACCGGGGTGTCCGCGGTGGTCGCCGCAGAAGCCCCGGCCGGTGTGCTCACGCGAGGGCCGGTTCGGCGGTCACCAGCCCAGCTCGCAGCATCTCCCGCAGCTCTGGCGTGTCGTCGTGGCCATGCTTGGCAACCGCATGCGCGACGGCGGCGTCGAGGACCTCCTCCTCGGTGCCGGCGATCGTCAGCGTGCAGCCGATGTCGTTGGGTACCGCGCGGCAGTCGATCATCTTGCGGGCCATCTCGGGCTCCCTCCCTGAAGCTGGACCTATCCAGCATATGTTCGATGACGGGCTATACTTACTTACTCATAGGTCAGACAGATGATAACGAGTCTGGCTTGCCAGAAGGTCAGCCGTCAAGGGGTTCGGAGGCTCGGTGGCAGTCACGGTTGCGCAGCGGGACGTGGGCACATCCGCCCGAATCCTGGACGTTGCGGAGCAGCTCGTCCAGATCCGGGGCTTCAACGGTTTCAGCTACGCGGATGTTGCGGCTGAGCTGGGAATCACCAAGGCGGCCCTGCACTATCACTTCGCCGCGAAGGCCGACCTGGGTGCCGCGCTTATCTCTCGCTACGCCAGCCGATTCGCGAACTCACTCGCGAGCATCGACGCCGCCGGCGGCGGCGCGCGCGCGCAGCTCGCCGGTTACGCGGACCTGTATCAGCAGGTGCTGAGCAACCGGAAGATGTGCCTGTGCGGCATGCTCGCGGCCGAGTACCAGACCTTGCCACAGCCCATGCAGGACGCTGTTATCAGTTTCTTCAACGCCAACGAGACCTGGCTGGAAGCCGTCCTCGAGTCCGGCCGCGCTGACGGCAGTCTCCAGTTCACCGGCTCGGCTGCGGACACGGCGCGAATGATCATCGGTAGCCTGGAAGGCGCCATGCTCCTCGCCCGGTCCTACGGCGACGTCGGCCGGTTTCAGGCCGCGGCGGCGAATCTGCTGGCCGGGCTGAGCCGGCCAGCCAGGGCGGTCGGTTAGCCGCTGCCGTGCGTGATGACGCGGCCCTTCCACTCCCCGCCCTGGCCAGCCAGGTGGCGGCGGGCTGAGTCCGCAGTCATGGCCGCGTACAGCCCGGCGACCAGCGGCAGGCTCGGCGCGCGCAGCGGCGACAAGCGGTAAAAGCGCAGGATCGGCACGTAGCTGACGGTCATCAGCAGCCAGCCGGACAGCCCCGCGGCGGCCAGCCAGGTCGCGGTCACCGTGCTGGCGCCGGCCGCGACCAGTGCGAGCCCGGCGATGGCCGCGGCAGGGGCCAGCAGGTACAGCCAGGCGAGCGCGAGCACGCAACCGGCGGTTGCCGCCAGCGAGTAGCCGAGCTGGGTGTAGGCACTGCGCGCGACCATGTCCCACACGTCGGTGAGCCGGTCGTAGCGCCGGATGCTCACCACATCCGTGCTGAGGCCCAGCCAGCAGCGCCCCCCGGCCCGCTTCAGCAGCCGGCCGAACGCGACGTCGTCGATGCGGGCGCCCTTGATCTGCCCCAGCCCGCCAGCCTTCGCGAGCGTTTCGGCCCGGGCCAGCATGCAGCCGCCCGCCGCGGCGGCGGTCTTCGACCGCCTGCTGCTGACCCGGCGGAACGGGTAAAGCTGGGCGAAGAAGTAGACGAACGACGGGATCAGCAGCCTGGCCGCCGGGGAGTCACTGGCCAGCAGCGCCATCTGCGACACCAGGTCGTACCGGCCGACGGCGGCGTCGGCCAGTCTGGTCAGGGTGCTCGGCGCGTAGCCGATATCGGCGTCGGTGAACAGCAGGTATTCCGCGTCGCCAGCCGCCCGGACGCCCTCGGACATCGCCCAGACCTTGCCGGCCCAGCCGGGCGGGGCGGGGCGGGCGGTTACGACGGTCAGCTCCGCGCGGCCTGCGGC
>JASHSZ010000734.1 GCA_030040815.1 Streptosporangiaceae bacterium | reverse complement strand
CCGCTGTCGTCCTATGGCTTCCAGAAGCTCGCCGTCGAGTACTTCGCCAGGGCCGCGCACGACCAGTACCGGCTGCCGTTCACGATCGTCCGGCCGTTCAACTGCGTCGGCATCGGTGAGAGCCGCGCCGTCGGCGATGAGGAGATCATGTCCGGCAACGTCAAGCTCGCCATGAGCCATGTGGTCCCCGACCTCGTGCAGAAGGTGCTCAAGGGCCAGGACCCGCTGCACATCCTCGGCGATGGCAGTCAGGTCCGGCACTACACCTACGGCGGCGACCTGGCCCGTGGCATCGCGGACACGCTGGAACATCCCGACGCGCTGAATGAGGACTTCAACCTGTCGACCGCGCAGTCCACGACGGTGCTCGAGTTGGCGGACGTCATCTGGCAGAAGATCAAGGGTCCCGGTGAGCCGCTGCGCGTCGTGCACGACGAACCCTTCACCTACGACGTGCAGCGGCGCGTGCCCAGCACCGAGAAAGCCAAGCGGATCCTGGGGTTCGAAGCCACCACGTCGCTGTCGGCGATGCTCGATGAGGTCATCCCGTGGATCCGGCACGCTATCCAGGACGGCGCGATCTGACGGCCAACCGGGGCTGCGCACCCGAAGCCGGGCAGGCCTGAGCCTGTCACAGCCGCGTCACGGCCGGCCGCCTACGGTGACGCTGTGCAGCTCACCCGTGGTCGCGTCATCGCCGCCGCCATGGCGCTGATCGAGGCCGAGGGCGCGCAGGCAGTATCGATGACGCGGCTCGCAACCGAGCTCGGCTGCGGTCTGGTCGCACTCTACTGTCACGTTGCGTCGACTCCGGCGCTGCTGGACGGCGTGGCTGCGGCCCTCGTCTCCGGTATCGAGGTGACCGAGTCGCCAGGCGGCTGCTGGCCGGCACAGCTGCGCGAGCAGGCTCGGGCGACGCGGCGGGCCGCCATGGCGCACCCACGGTGCACCATCGCCGTGGCCGGCCGGCGACCCGCGACCGCGGCCTCGCTGCGGCCAGTCGAGCACGCACTGGGCACGCTGCGCGCGGCCGGATTCACCGGACCAGACGCGATGCGGATCCTGCGGACGCTCGCCGCCTACCAGGTGGGCTGCCTCGTGCTGGAGGTCGGCGTCGCTCCCACCGTGCGCTCCGCCGACGTGGTCCACGCGGCATCAAGCACCCGGCCGGTGCTGCGTCCCGCCTCGTTCCCGCACCTGACGGCCCTGCCGGCGGAGCAGTCCGGAGCCGCCGCCGACTCCGGCCCGGATAGCGACTTCGAGTTCGGGCTCGACCTGCTGCTGCGGGGGATCGCCGGACTGCCGGGCGCCCAGCCGACAGGGAACTAGCTGCTCCGGGCGCCGCGGGTCGTCACCCAGGCACCGGCGCCTGCCACACCGCCGCCCACCGCGATCACCAGAGCCAACGCCAGCGGCAGCACGAGCGCCCAACGCAGTCCGATCGCGCTCGCCAGGCCGCCGATGATCGGCGGGCCGGCGAGCGTGCCCGCGTACCCGGCCCCGGCCACCCGCGCGATGCCGCGGGCCGGGCGATCTGGGTCAGTGTTGCCTGCCGCGGACACCAGCAGCGGGAACGTGCAGGACAGGCCCGCTCCGAACGCAGTGAAGCCGGCAATCGCGCCGGCCGGATCGTCGCTCGCCAGGCCCAGAGCGAGCCCGGCCGCTGCGACGAGGCCGCAGCAGCGCATCAGCGCGGTGGCCCCGAACCGGATGTTCAGCCGGTCGCCCGACAGCCGGCCTAGTGCCATCGCGACGCTGAACCCCGCGTAGCCGAGGGTGGCCAGCGCGGCCGACGTGCCGAGGCTGTCGTGCAGGTAGACGGCGCTCCACCCATCGGCCGATCCCTCGCCGAGCAGCGAGCAGAGCGCGAGCAGCGCCATGACGATCAGAGCCGGCGTCCACGACCGCAGCGGGCCGGCCGGACCCGAGGAGCCTGCGGCTGGAGCAGCCGCGGCCGGACGCGCGGCGGTGGCGTACTCGGCCCCGTTCCCGCCCGAATCAGCAACCAGCCACCGGCCTGCCAGCGCGACGACGCACGCTAGCGGGACGCCCACGGCCGCGAAGTTGACCGCGGGGACGATCCCTGCCCACGCGAACAGCCCGCCGAGCAGCGCGCCGGC
This sequence comes from Streptosporangiaceae bacterium, assembly GCA_030040815.1. Next base: position 962 of record JASHSZ010000734.1, on the reverse strand, counting down.
CAGGGCGCCGAAGCTGAAGCAGGCGTGGAAGGACGTCATCAGCGGCCGGCCAGCGCGGCGCTCCACGAGTACCGCCTGGGAGTTCATCGCGACGTCCATCAGCCCGCCGGCCAGCCCGAAGGCGAACAGCGCGACCATGAGCGTGGCTAGGTTCGGCGCGAGGCCGAGCGGTATCGGCAGCACCGCCGCGCAGGTTCCGGCCATCATGGTGGGCCGCCGGCTGCCGAGCCGGTGCACCACCCGGCTGGCGAACAGCACCACGATAACCAGGCCGAGCGGAGCGGACAGCAGCGCCAGGCCGAGCAGGCCGTCGCTGAGGTGCAGGCTCTGTTTGACCGCCGGGATCCTGGCCAGCCACCCGCCGTTGGCCAGGCCGAGCGCGGCGAAGTAGGCCAGTACCGCGAGCCGCGCGCGGCGCAGCTCGCGGCGCGCAGGCAAGCTGCGCGCATCCAGCGTGGCGTCGGTCAGTGTCAGGCCGCCTAGCCCGCGACCCGCTCGGCAATGTCGTCCCCGATTTCCGGCGTCGAGCGCGGCGACCACGCGCCCTGCCGCTCCAGCAGGTCTTCCGACACCGCCTGCTCGATCCGCGCCGCCTCGGCCGACAGTCCGAGGTGCTCGCAGAGCATCGCGACCGACAGGATCGTCGCGGTCGGGTCGGCCTTCTGCTTGCCGGCCAGGTCGGGCGCGCTGCCGTGCACGGGCTCGAACATGCTCGGCGCCGTGCGCGCGGGGTTGATGCTCGCGCTCGCGGCCAGCCCGATGCCGCCAGCCACCGCCGCGCCGAGGGAGGTCAGGATGTCGCCGAACATGTTGTCGGTCAGGATGACGTCGAACCGCTCGGGCTGAGTGAGGAAGTACCCCGCGGCCGCGTCCATATGGCAGTACTCGGCCGTCACGTCCGGGTAGTCCGCCGCGACCTCGGTCACGACCCGCCGCCACAGATCGCCCGCGTAGGCGAGCAC
>JASHSZ010000733.1 GCA_030040815.1 Streptosporangiaceae bacterium | reverse complement strand
TGAGCTGGTCACGCCAGATAGCGCCGGTGACCGTCATAAGACCATCCTGGGTCGGCCCGAGCGGGTCAGCCCGGTGCTGCCGAGTCATCGTAGGCGACGCCGCCGTGCGCATTGCGGCGCGGTCGGCGACCAGGTCCGAACAATGGCCAACCAGCAACGTGGCGGCAACACGGTGTTCCCGGCGGCGAAACACCGCTGCTGCACGCTTGGACCATGGGTGCTCAGCCGCATTGCCAAGTGCGCCGCAGGATCGCGCTGATCGCGCACGACAACTGCAAGAGTGACATCGCCGAGTGGGCCAGGTTCAACCGTGCGCTGCTGGCTCAGCATGAGCTGGTCGCTACCGGAACGACGGGCCGGCTGCTAGCAGCCGAGCTTGGCCTGCCGGTTACCTGCCTGCGGAGCGGGCCGCTCGGCGGGGATCAGCAGATCGGCGCGCGGATCGCCGACGGCGACGTCGACATCCTCATCTTCTTCTGGGATCCGCTCGAGCCGCATCCGCATGATCCTGACGTGAAGGCCCTGCTGCGGCTCGCGGTGGCCTGGAACATCCCGGTGGCGTGCAATCGGTCGAGCGCGGACTACCTGATCTCATCCCCGCTGTTCGTTCACCGGTATGACCGACGGCAGCCTGATTTTGCGGACTATGCGAGCCGAGGCTGGTCGGCCCTGGCTGCGAGCGCTGACCAGGTCGCCTAGCGCCGGACGACTCCGTTCCCGCCTCGATGGCGGGAAGCTTTCTGGTGTCCGCCTTGCTGTACCGCCGGTAGTGGTTCGCTGGTGCGCCTGGGACGGGCGGGCCGTAAGGTGGAAAACATGGCGCTCACCGATGCGTACGGGCGAACCGCAACCGACCTGCGGGTTTCGGTGACGGACCGGTGCAATCTGCGGTGCGCGTACTGCATGCCCGCCGAGGGTCTTGACTGGCTGCCCCGGCCCGAGCTGCTGACAGACGATGAGCTCGTCCGGCTGGTGGGGCTCGCCGTCACCCGCCTCGGCATCACGGAAGTGCGGTTCACCGGCGGCGAACCGCTGCTGCGGCGGGGCCTGACTGGGATCATTGAGCGCGTCGCCGCGCTGACTCCTCGGCCGCAGATCTCCATGACGACGAACGGCGTCGGCCTGGACAAACTGGCCGCACCGCTGCACGCGGCCGGCCTGGACAGAATCAACGTGTCGCTCGACACGCTGGCACCGGAGACCTTCATCGCGCTGGCCCGCCGGGACCGGCTCGGCGACGTGCTGAAGGGCCTGGTTGCCGCTGCCGAGACCGGGCTCGCCCCGGTGAAGGTCAACAGCGTGCTGATGCGTGGCGTCAACGATCACGAGGCGGTGGACCTGATGCGGTTCTGCCTCGGCAGCGGCTACGAGCTGCGGTTCATCGAGCAGATGCCGCTGGACGCGCAGCACGGCTGGCGGCGCGCCGAGATGGTCACCGCCGATGAGATCCTGGCGGCGCTGCAGACACAGTTCAGCCTGGTCCCGGCTGACCCGCGGGAGCGCGGTTCAGCCCCGGCCGAGACGTTCCTGGTGGACGGCGGGCCGCAGACGGTGGGCATCATCGGCTCGGTGACACGGCCGTTCTGCGGCGCGTGTGACCGGGTGCGCCTGACGGCCGACGGCCAGCTCCGAAACTGCCTGTTCGCGCGCGCCGAGAACGACCTGCGCACGCCGCTGCGCGCCGGGGCCGCTGACGATGACCTGGCCGAGCTCTGGCACCGGTGTCTGGCCGCCAAGCTGCCCGGACACGGCATCAACGATCCAGGCTTCCTCCAGCCCGCCCGGCCGATGTCAGCCATCGGGGGCTGAGAGTTTCCTGGCTGCCGCCGTCCCGGTGCCCGCCGCTACCCTGGGCGCGCGCCTACCTGGCTCGCACGCTGGCAGCCGTCGGTTTCGCCTGGCGGTCTGTCTCGTAGCCCCGACCGTCCGCTGCATGGGGCTGTCGGGCGCACCTGGCGTCCGCTGGACCCTGGCGTGGGCTGCGCACGGTGTTGGCTGCGGCCTGCTATCCGCTCTGCCGACTTGCGCTGTGATGCATAGCGATATATCGTTGAGCTATCTTAGAAGTACGGTGACAGTCCGAGAAGCATCGGACGGTCAGTACGAGGGGAGTAACTCATGCGTGACGACAACGAACGCGATTGGGGCCGCGGGCCTGGCAGGTGGGAGCCCGCCGACGACGGGGAGCACCGCCGCTGGCACGGCGACCACGGTGAGCACCGCGGCGGACGGCGGGTCCGCGCCCGGCCCTTTGGCGGGCCTGGCTTCCCGGGTGGCCCCGGTTTCCCCGGCGGCGCCGGCTTCCCGGGTGGCCCGGGTTTCCCCGGCGGCCCAGGGATGCACGTCGGGGGTCCCTGGATGAAGGAGATGCACCGAATGCGCGGTCCGCGAGCCCGTCGGGGCGACGTCCGCGCGGCGGCGCTGGCGCTGCTGGCTGAGCAGCCGATGAACGGCTACCAGATCATCCAGGAGATCACCGATCGCAGCGGCGGAGTGTGGCGGCCGAGCCCCGGCTCGGTCTACCCAGCGCTGCAGCAGCTCGAGGACGAGGGGCTCATCCGGGCCCAGGCCGGCGACGGCGGCCGCCGCGCCTACCAGCTCACGGACGAAGGGCAGCAGTACGCGTCGACGCACGCCGACGAGCTGCGCGCGCCGTGGGACGTGGTGGCCGGCGGCGCGGGCGGCGCGGCGATCGAGATGCGCCGGCTGGTCGGCCAGGTGACGATGGCTGCCGTGCAGGTCGTCAGCGCGGGCACGGACGCTCAGGCGGCCCAGGCCCGGCAGCTGCTGACCGACACCCGCAAGGCGCTGTACCGGATCCTCGCCTCCGATGAGGATGCCGCTGGCGACAGCGAGTGATGCCAGGCCGGGCGCGCAGAGGAACTCGCGCGCCCGGCTCGGTGTCAATACCGTCAACAGAGGTTGACAGCGCGCGGATTGTCAACATAGATTGACGACGCGCGTAGATTCTGGCAGCTGCGCAGGGGCGTTTAGGCTCGGGAATAGCAGTTCAAGGGAGGGTCGGTCAGGAGTGGCACAAACGAAGACGCGGGCACGGGCCGGGACGTCGGCAGCGCTCGCCGACGGGGGCGGGCCGGAGACGGTCATCGCGGTATCCGGGCTGGTGAAGCGATACGGAGCCGTGGAGGCCGTGCGCGGCATCGACTTCACCGTGCCCAGGGGCGAGACGTTCGGCTTCCTCGGCCCCAACGGCGCGGGCAAGTCCACGACTATCAAGATCCTCTGCACGCTGGCCACCGCCACCGCGGGCACAGCGTTCGTCAACGGCCTCAACTCGGCTACCGAGCGGGACGCGGTGCGGCGCAACATCGGCCTGGTGTTCCAGGACACCACGCTCGATACATACCTGACCGGTGAGCAGAACCTGCGCTTCCACGCCGAGCTATACGGCGTGCCTAAGGCCGCGGTGGCGCCGCGCATGCGCCAGGTGCTGGAGATGGTGGGCCTGTGGGACCGCAAGGACAGCCTGGTCAGCACGTACTCGGGCGGCATGCAGCGGCGGCTGGAGATCGCCAGGGGCCTGCTGCACGCGCCACACGTGCTGTTCCTGGACGAGCCGACGGTCGGCCTCGACCCGCAGACGCGGTCGTCGATCTGGGCTTACATCAACGACCTCAAGCGGCGCGAGGACATCACCATCTTCCTCACGACGCACTACATGGACGAGGCGGAGCACTGCGACCGCATCGCGATCATTGACCACGGGAAGATCCAGGCGATCGATACGCCCGAGGCGCTGAAGGCCAGTGTCGGCAAGGACCGGGTGCAGATCCACACCGCTAACGACCGGGCCGCGATCGCGGAGCTTGCCGCGGTCTTCGGCATCGACGCGGCCGTGCACGAGGACGCCGTCACCTTTGCGGTCGCGTCCGGCGAGCAGTTCGTGCCGCGGTTGTTCGCCGAGATGAAGATCCCCATCCAATCGGTCAGCGTGTCCAGGCCCTCGCTGGACGACGTGTTCATGTCTTACACGGGCACGACCATCAGGGACGCCGAAGGCGGAGCGGGGAACGAGTTCATGCGCAACATGCACAGGCTGCGGACCGGCGGGAGGCGGTAGCGATGGCGACCCAGACAACTGAGCCCGCCGCCATAGCAGACGCCGGCGCCGTCATCGACCGGATCCGGGTGTCGGTGCCGGACCGCGGGCTGCGACACGACCTGCGCGCCGTCAGTATCGTGTGGCGGCGTGAGCTGATCAGGTTCCGGACCGACCGGTTGCGCGCGATCACCTCGCTGGTGCAGCCGTTCCTGTTCCTGTTCATCCTCGGCACCGGCCTGTCGTCGCTGGCGGGCCGTAGCCTGCCGCACTCGGCCGACTTCGACTTCAAGACCTTCATCTATCCCGGCGTCCTGGCCATGTCTGTGCTGTTCACGGCGATCTTCTCGGCCGCCTCGATCGTGTGGGACCGGGAGTTCGGCTTCCTGCGAGAGATTCTGGTCGCGCCGGTCAGCCGGGCTGCGATCGTGGTTGGCAAGTGCCTCGGCGGCGCCACCATCGCCACTTTCCAGGGCATCATCTTCCTCTGCCTGGCCTGGTTCGCGCACGTGCCGTACAACCCGGTGGTGATCTTCGGCCTGATCGGCATGCTGTTGCTGCTGTCGTTCACGCTGACCGCGTTCGGGGTGATGATGGCGGCCAGGATCAGGCAGTTCCAGGCGTTCATGGCGCTGACCCAGATGCTGGTCATGCCGCTGTTCTTCCTGTCCGGCGCCCTGTACCCGCTCACTGGGCTGCCAGCCTGGCTGGCCGTGCTGACACGGCTCGACCCGCTAACCTACGTCGTCGGCCCGATGCAGCACCTGGTGTTCAGCCACCTGAACGTGCCGCCCTACATCGATGCGGTCATCAAGGCGCGCCTCTCGCCGGCCATTACCTGGGTCGGATGGCCGGTGCCGCTGTGGCTGTCACTCGGCATTGTGGCGATCATGGGCCTGGGCTTCATGAGTATCGCCATCGCGGAGTTCAGCAAGGACGAGTAGTCGCCCGGTGACCGGTCAGGACCGATGGCGACCGGTCGGTTGGCCTATGGCGACCGCTGAACACCAATGGCGACCATAGAGACCAGAATTCTGCCTGATTTGCTACTTTTTGCCCCCACGGAACGGTCGCCATTGGTCTCGATCAGTCGCTATTGCTCGCGAGCGACAACGACGCGCAGTGGCGCGCCGCGAGCCCACGCAAGACAGACCTGCGGCCGGTTGGTGGCATCCCGTGGGTCTGCTCCCTTGGCAAGCACCACGGTCCCGCGGGAAGGAGACCCGAAGTCCGGCGAACTGGGCCAGTGCGGCTGACGGATGCGGCAGCTGGCGGGGGTTCTGGGGGTCAGCCCCGGG